>CAZOLU010000068.1:0-7873 GCA_964580485.1 uncultured Saprospiraceae bacterium
GGCGGTAAAGCCCCTCGCACAGCATTATGTAATAACTTTCTGGACGCTGTACTAAGTAATATCAACAATACTTGCTAGGGTGATCGCTTTTAGGTCTTGGGGATGACAGCCCAAGAGCAAACCTCTGGTTCCTGCATTCACAAAGACTTCCTCCAAACTCATCACACGCTGATCTATATAAACGGCTAAGGGCTTTTTTAGGGCAATAGGGGAGCATCCTCCCCGAATATAACCTGTTGTTTTTTGTAAATCAGCAACAGGGATTAAAGCAATTTTTTTGTTTCCAGAACAAGCTGCCAACTTTTTTAGATTTAAACTCTGATCTCCTGGAACAACCGCCACCAAAGGGCCTGTTTTATCTCCTTTTGTAATTAACGTTTTATAGACAGATTTTAATTCCAGATGATTGTCTGCTGCAATCTGACTCAATTCTAATTTATCAGGGTGATAGTGATATTCTACTAAATTAAATTGGATCTTAGCCTTTTCTAGCAAACGAATAGCATTGGTTTTCTTCATTTTGTAAAATAGGAGTTGGGTTAAAGATATTTTTGCCTAAAAAAATATTTTTTTACAAAAAACAAGGGGGGAGGAGCATAAAAATACATCTAAAGAGAAATTTAACACTCAAACCACATCCATAAAATACTCTAAACCCACTCTTATGACACTAATGCTCATCACCCTAGGAATTTTGGCAGCAACTATGCTCTTTGGTTTTACCTATAGCTATGTGTTGATGTATACCGACTGGTTTAAAAATGTAAAAATACGGAGCTATCAGTTGGAAAAACCTCTATCTCGAAAAGAGTTTTTTGCCCGAACACCATTAATTATAGGAAATATCTTGGCTCTTTTTGCTATTTCTGGTGTAGGACTTTATTTGGGGCAGGGCTTGTTTACGATGGAATGGCCAAGCTTGGGAGTTTTTGTTCTTCAGTTTTTGGTGATTTTAGTAGTAGATGATTTGATGTTTTATCTTATTCATCGTTTGATGCATGAAAATCAGTATTTGAATAGAAAGATTCATAGCATTCATCACAAAGCTAATCAACCTTTTCCACTTGATTTTATTTATGCACATCCTGTTGAGTGGTTGTCTGGTTATGCAGGCGCACTAGTTGGGGTACTCTTGATCAGCTTGTTTGGCCCTGTTAATGCTTTCCCTTTTTGGGTCTGGGCTGCTTTTCGATCTATTCATGAGTTGGACATCCACTCTGGGGTCCGGTCTAAAATTACAAAATACATTCCCTTATTGGCTGGTGCTGAGCATCACGATTACCATCACCTTCGTTCCAAAGGTAACTATGCTTCTACACTTTTATTTTGGGATTGGTTGCTGGGTACATGGATTAAACCGAAAAAGACTAAGTAGTCTGGATTAAGTCTAGGGTTGATTTCTTAGGTGTTCTAATCTACTTTTAAGTGCTGCTTGAGCCTTTTTTTCTGCTTGGTAATTTTGGTTCTGTTCTTCCTTAAAAACCATATTGTCCAGTAGCCGAATACCATCAATACGAATCGTAGCACAAGCTACCACATAATCGGTTTCATCAAAACTTTGAATGGGTTGAAGATTATAGCCATCTACAAGATCAAAGTAGTCGACTGCTGCTACTCCTTGTTCCAATAGCATAGTCTTGGCTCGATCCTCTAGCTGACGAGGGTTGATCTTGGGGTTTTCCTCATATTGAAATTTGCTGTCAAGCAAGACCTGATAGAGTATTGGGGCTAGAGCCCGTCCCGATTTGGAGAGCCGTACATTGCGAGAGCTCATCGCCAGTCCATCGGCTTCCCTTACAATGGAAACTCGTACCAACTGTACTGGCAAATCCAGCTCCTTAATCATGTGCGCAATAATGCTGTACTGTTGAAAGTCTTTTTGCCCCATATACAAGCTGTTGGGCTGTATCAAATCAAGGAGGCGATGTACAATCTGCACGACACCAGCAAAATGCCCTGGGCGATGAGCGCCCTCCATATAGCGATCAAGCCCCCCTAGATCTAGGTCTGGAGCTTTAAGCTCTGCTGGATACATCTCTTCTGTATTGGGCAAAAAGAGGTAGTCGCAGCCAAGCTGCTCCAACGCTTTGATGTCTTGTTCGATCGGTCGAGGATATTTCTCAAGATCCTCTGGGTCGTTGAACTGGGTAGGATTTACATAAATAGAGCAAAGTACGGCATCATTCTCCTGCTGTGCTTCTATAATCAGACTTAGATGTCCTTCATGCAATGCTCCCATTGTGGGAACGAAACCAAGGCGCTGTTTAGAGTGTTGAAGTGCTTCCTGTAATTCAGCAATGCTATAAAGTATTTGCATAATAATGGTGTCTTGTTTTGATTTAAGTATCTAACATACTCTTTTTTACCAAAAAATGAAGGTTTAGCGAACTACAAAGAGAGGGCTTATGGCAAACAATGAAGGAGAACGCTTTGTTTTAAGGAACCCAGCTTTTGCTGTTACTTTTGGTTAAAGAGTTTATTGTCAAGGGGTTATTGATGTCTGTAGCCTTGGGTGCTAAAGGATTCTGCAAATAAATGCGGAAAAGTCGGTTTTTTTTTGTAATTTTGCAAGCCGTGAGCTGTCTTTTTAAAAGATTTTTAGCACACGCACTGTCCTATACCCTATTATTTTTTTTAAATCTTACATTATACAAGGTCTATGGCTGACAAAAAGAGAATCTTAGTTGTTACACAGGAATTTCATCCCTACACTACTGCATCGCATATTGCTGATATTGCTCGTAAATACGCTCAATATCTTCAAGAAGATGGGATGGAGCTACGTATTTTAATGCCACGTTTTGGTACGATCAATGAGCGTCGTCATCGTTTGCACGAAGTGGTACGCCTTTCTGGTATGAATATTACTGTGGACGATGAAGACTACCCACTTATTATCAAAGTAGCCTCTTTACCTGGTACTCGTATGCAGATTTATTTTCTAGATAATGATGACTTTTTCAAGCGTAAGCAGATGTTTACAGACTCGGAAGGTAAGGCATTTGATGATAATATGGATCGCATGATTTTCTTCTGCAAAGGGGTTATTGAAACCGTTAAAAAGTTCGGTTGGTCGCCTGATATTGTCCACTGTCATGGTTGGATGACTAGTTTACTACCTGCTTATTTGAAAAATCATTATAAGACAGAGCCTATTTTCCAAAATGCTCGTTTTGTATATTCAAGTTATGATCAAAATATAGCACTTTCTGAAGAAAGTAAAGCTGCTTTTGAAAATAAAGCGGTGGCGAATCAGATGAACGATGAGGTCATTAAAGCATTTGCTTCTGAAAATGGCTTGGATCTCGTTCAGGGTGCAATTGCTTTTGCCGATGGTGTGATTTCTCATCATGAAGATCCTTCATTTGTGGAGAATACTTCGGCTGCTGTTTTAAAGCATGATGGGGAGGCTGGCGACAACTGGTCGCATTTTACAGAGTTTTTCGACTCACTTTTATTGGCAACAGAAGAAAATGCCTAACCTATTTCGCTTCAAGAACGTTTACTTAAACGAACCTTTTAGGTTGATCCAAGAACGTTTTTGTTAAATGTACTAATTTTAGATACTAAGAAATACAATTTATGCAATATCGAACAAAGTCCCTGCTGTTGTACCTAACAGCAGGGCTATTTGCTTTGGTTGGCTGTAGCAAACCAAGCGAACTAGGGTTATCGCTCGTAGAACTCAACCCCTCAGAAATCTATACTACGGACAGCCTGTCCATTCAAATGACAAGCGTTGTTACTGCTCCTCTTCCTGCCGATGATCGTAGCCGATGGCTTTGTGGTAGTTATTTAGATCCTATCTTTGGTAGAACAAGTGTTGGTATTTATACCAATTTTCGATTGACAAGCACCAATGTAACTTTTCCTAATGCAACATTCGACTCTCTAGTCTTATCATTGGCTTATGATTCGCTAGGACACTACGGTGGAAATCTAAATAATTTGGGTGTTCAAAATTGGGAGGTTTTTCGACTCAATGAAAGCATCGAACCAGGAACCGAATACCGATCTGATGCCAGCTTTGTATTGGGAGATTTATTGGCGAGTTCGAGTTTTAGACCTGCCATATATGAAGATGTAGAAGTTCTGGGAACCATTGAGGGTCCTCAATTGCGTATTCGCCTAGCAGATGCATTAGGGCAAGAGTTGATGAATCCTGACTCAGCAATTTATGAAAACAATAGTGTTTTCAAGTCTTTTTTTCAAGGTTTGTATATCCGACCAGTGAATAATTCGGAAAATTCAGTAGTGCTGCGTTTTCTTCCCGAAGCTCCAGAAACTAAGCTTACATTGTACTATACAGATTCTACTGGAATAGCACGAGACTATGCCTTCCTGACGGATAATGATGCTGAATCTGTTTTATCAATTCAACATAATTTTGACGGTACCAGAGTCTTGGATAATAATCCCGAGGATACTATCGTTTACATGCAAGGAATGAATGGGCCTAGTGTCAAAGTAGAAATTCCTTACTTAGATAATTTGGGAGATAACATTGTGATCAACAAAGCGGAGTTGCTAGTTTATTCGGTAGATGAAGATGATCGCAACTATCCCATTCCTGATCAACTATTTTGTGTGGAACAAAGCGCAGAGGGTAGTTATCGTTTAGTCGATGATTTAATTACTTCAATTTCTCGAAATTCCCAAGATCCCTTTATTCAGTTTGGAGGCTTGCTGCTCTATGATGGCAATATACCCTATTTTAGGTTCAATCTTTCCGAGTTTTTGCAACGAATTGTAAACGGAGAGGTCAATGATAAAGCTTTTTATATTCAACCAGCATCCCTAACCGATACTGAACGTATGCTATTGGGCAACAACAATAGCGAAACATTAAAAGCCAAACTATACTTAACATACACAAAAATAAACTAAATTATGTGTGGAATTGTAGCCTATATTGGTCGAAAAGAAGCCTTTCCCATTCTTATCAAAGGCTTACAGCGTTTAGAGTACCGGGGATATGATAGCGCAGGGGTTGCCTTATTGAATCCAGAGCAAGAACTCATCGTGCATAAACGACAGGGTAAGGTGAAGGACTTGCTAACATATACAGAGGGTAAAGAAACTACTGCACAACTTGGAATTGGTCATACTCGATGGGCTACACATGGAGCTCCCAACCACATTAATGCACATCCGCATGTTTCTGGAGATGGTAATTTAGTTATTATTCACAATGGAATTATCGAGAATTATGCACCTTTGCGTATTGCATTGGAAAAAGAAGGGCATCAATTTGTATCTGAAACCGATACCGAAGTCTTGATTCACCTTATTGAGGAAATTCAACATAAAGAAGCCCTAAATATAGAAGAAGCGGTGCGCCTAGCCTTATCGAAAGTGGTAGGTGCTTATGCAATTGTGATTATTGATAAAAAGGATCCTGACAAGCTTGTAGCAGCAAGAAAGGGGAGTCCGATGGTTTTAGGTTTGGGCGAGGACAATGATTTTTATATTGCATCAGATGCTTCTCCTATTATTGAGCATACCAAAAATGTGGTGTATTTGAATGATGAAGAAATTCTGACAGTACAACGTGATGGCAATTTTATTATTAAAAGCATTGATAATGAGGTGCAAACTCCATATATCCAATATTTGGAAATGGAGATTGATGCTATTGAGAAAGGCGGCTTCGATCACTACATGCTAAAAGAGATTTATCAACAGCCCGAAACTATTGCCGATGCTATGCGTGGGCGACTGAATGTGGCGCAGGGCTTGATTACTTTAGGAGGGGTGAATGAATTTGAAAATCGAATTATTAACGCAGATCGTCTTATTATCGCTGCTTGTGGTACTTCCTGGATTGCAGGTATGATTGGAGAATACCTATTTGAAGATTTAGCTCGTATCCCAACAGAAGTAGAGTATGCCTCTGAGTTTCGATACCGAAATCCAATCATTACCAACAAAGATGTGGTAATTGCTATTTCTCAGTCGGGAGAAACGGCTGATACTTTGGCAGCTCTTGAGCTAGCAAGAGAGAAAGATGCGTTACTGTATGGCATTTGTAATGTAGTGGGATCTAGTATTGCCCGATTTACAGATGCGGGCTCCTATATTCATGCGGGACCTGAAATTGGAGTAGCTTCTACCAAAGCTTTTACCGGACAGCTGACATTACTCACCTTAATGGCTTTACAGTTGGCGCACAAGAAGGGGACTATCTCCAACTCCTATTATCATCAATTATTGACAGAGCTTGAGCATATTCCCGCAAAGGTCCAACAGGTGTTGGAAAATGATGCTAAAATTAAATATGTAGCGAGTTTGTGGAAGGATGCCGACAACGCCTTGTACTTAGGGCGTGGGTACAACTTTCCAGTGGCACTAGAAGGGGCACTCAAGTTGAAAGAGATTTCTTACATTCATGCCGAAGGCTATCCTGCTGCTGAAATGAAGCATGGGCCTATTGCTCTGATTGATGAAAATATGCCAGTGGTGGTTATTGCCACTAATGATAGTACTCGAGACAAAGTGATTAGCAATATTCAAGAAGTTAAGGCAAGAAAAGGCAAAGTACTTGCTATTGTCAAAGAAAATGACGACCTTATCCCTAGTTTAGCAGATTACTATATCGAAATTCCTGAAACCGAAGAGCCTCTTACGCCCCTTTTATCGGTTATTCCGCTTCAATTGTTAGCTTATCACATAGCTGTGTTGAGAGGTTGCAATGTTGATCAGCCAAGAAACCTAGCCAAGTCGGTTACTGTAGAGTAGTCATTTTTTAGACGAAAAATAAGCAGCGTAGTAGAACCTAAAGACACTACTCTGTTCAATTGTATATTAAAATTTATTATGGAACAACAACTGTATAACACAGATAAGACCCCTATTATTGTGCGTGAATTTGGGCGCAATATGCAAAAGATGATTCTTTTTGCCAAAGCATTGCCTGAACGCAACGAACGGCAGGAAGCTATTGAACGTATTGTAGACTTGATTCTCGATATGTATCCTACTACGAATCGAAATATTGACGACTATCGGATCAAAATTTGGTCACATATCATGCAAATCTGCGACTATGAGCTAGATATTGATATTCCAGATTATGTACCTGAGGCTAAAAAAGAAATTAAGCCAGATATTATTCCCTATCCTTCCAATCACATTCAATATCGGCACTATGGTCGGGGGATCCACAACCTGATTAAAAAGGCGGTAGAAATGGAAGATGAGGAGAAGAAGGCTGCATTTATAGAGGTGATTGCCTCATTTATGAAAATGTCCTACAAAATTTGGAATCGGGGGAATCCTAGCAACGATGTGATTGGCAAGGAAATATTGAGAATGAGTAAAGGACAACTCAAGTTGCCAGAGGATGTTGATATTGATTACCTCTTACAACCCAACCAGAAAAGATCAGGAGGAAATAAAAAAACAACGAAGCATAGAAATTACCGAAAACGTAATTAAGAGCATGTTTAAGTTTCTATCTACTTGTTAAATTCCAGTCTTTTACCCTGATCTGGCGGCTTTTTTCGTTCAGGTAGCGCTGCCATCTTCACTCAAAAGCGCCTTATCTCAGCGCAGAATCCAAGGAGTTTAACTCCTTTTACCATAAGATTAGGAACTTAATAAGTACCTAAAAATTTAAACGTGTTCTAAGCTGAGCTTATAACAATAAGATAAAAGCTGTTTTCCCAAAAAGGAGAACAGCTTTTTTGACTAAAGATATGCTTTAAGACGTACTTACAACAGTTGCATTGTCGATCTCGTTGAATTGAATATAGCCCAACACTAGGTCAACTCTGTTTCAAAGTGAGAGCTACCACTATAGCTTAAAATCGCCTGAATACTTTGTGTAGAAGGGCTCAGCTCGATTTGATCGATGCTATCCATCCCTTTTTGC
>CAZOLU010000068.1:7883-12967 GCA_964580485.1 uncultured Saprospiraceae bacterium
GTTATAAATATTATCACTACCAGTGATTTCAACGCTTTGTCTATTGCAATACGCTCCATATAACTCACTTCATTATATAGGTATCGCAAAAGATCATTGGAGGTAAACTGTTGCTTCATAGTAAAAAAAAATTCGTTGAAAAATAAATACTTGTCTTAAAAGTTTGTAGAGCAAAATAAAATAATATTTTGATTACACTATAAAAACGCCGAAGGATAGACAAATGTTGCCTATCCTTCGCTTTTTTTTCAAAATAAAATTTTGAATATTTTTTTTATTTTAACCCAACCCTTTTCTTTTTCGACTCGTTTTTATTAGCCCTACTAGGGTGATTTTTGTTAATTTATACGATGCCAAGTTTGGGTTCGGTAAATTGGGCCATACCAACCTCTAACTTTTAGTGTGTTTTTATCTGTCAACCACATCGTACAACCATATTCTTTACCCTTTTTGGGATCTAGGATTTTGCCTTGGGCATAGCGGTTGCTTTCTTTTTTCATGTGACTTAAAATGGTCATTCCTATCACCTTAGCATTTTTTCGATCCCCTGGACAGACTGTACAGATTGGATTTTCACTTTCTCCTGGTTCCAGATTTAGGAGTTTGATGATCTTGCCATGGTATTTGCCATTTTCTTCCCAGATTTTTACATAAGATCGTGGTTTTTTAGTTTCATCATCAATTGTTTTCCAGGTGCCTACACATGTTTTTCCGCCAATGGTGTGTTGGGCAGCAATTTCACTATTACAAAACAATAGAAAGGCAAAAATAGAAAATTGTAAAATACTCAAGATTTTCATACCGTAGTATTTGGTTAATTATAAATATGGTTTACTGTGGTTAGGGTGTTGGGGAGTACTCGTGCTATAAAAAAAGAAGCTGTGCAATCACACAACTTCTTTAGAAAAAATTATTCCAAATTGCACTTTAGAGGCAATGAGTAGTATTTTTTTTAACAAAATCTTAATATTGACGCTTAATAATCAACTGTTGTCCAATATTGATATTATCCCTCTTGTCTTCGGAAATGTTATTGAGGCTTCTAATATTCTGAACTTTTGTGCCATAACGTTTCGCAATGTTCCAAAGGTTTTCTCCTTGACGTACGGTATGGATGATTAAGGTAGCCCCTGTACTTTCTTCTTTTACATAAGAGGGGTTATCGTCTTTATAGCTACCATCATTGACTACTTTGAGTACCATGCCATGATCTATGATATTGTTTTTCAGACCATTGAGTCCTATCAGCACATCTTCTCGGGTATTATATTTTTTAGCGATAGTATATAAACACTCTCCTTCCTGAACTAAATGATGACCTTCTGGAACTTCTGTAAGATTATATTTTTTGTTAGGAGCGTCATTTTTTGGATCCTCAGCGTTTGCATTGCCTCCTCTAGCTACCAATGAGTTGCCAAATCCATTGAAAACAACGGGGTCTGATCCATTTTCATCAGGCTTATCTGCCTCTTTTGGCGTTTCTGGATCTTTGTTGACCAAATTATTTTGAGGCTTTTTAATTTGTTGACATTGATTTTGGATATAAGCCAAAGCATCCTCTCCATTGATAGTTTTTAGGGTTAAGGCACCTTTGGAACTCTCAATTTTGTATAAACCAATCCCTTCTACAAAAGAAAGTTTTTCTTTATAATTGGCCTGTGCACTATTGAAGCTTTCAAAGCTACGCATGACAGCGCAGGCTCCTAACTTCTCTCGCTTTTCAAAGTTGATTTGGCGCAAATCGCTCTTATCCAAATCTTCTCCTGTAACAATTTGGTCATAGCGATAGGTGAAGGTACGTCGTGTATCTTCGTAAGTTAGTTCTTTAGGGGTTTCATGGTAATGTACCACCTGACGTACACTATAAAGGCTGAGGGTTTTAGTGTTTGGATTGGAAAGCACAATATGAACTTCCTTATCTCCTGAATTGACTGCTTTGATAAAGTCTTTACTCAAAAGGCGGGTATCTTGGCAGCTAATCATTTTTTCAGGAGTTGGAGCCTGTTTTTTGATATATCCTGGATGATCGATTACTCTGAATACAAAACTTTCGTAGGGCGAAATTTCGACATGAAAATCATGAAAAGGCATCCCAAAAAAAGTTCCTGTTTTTTCATAGCTATACATTTTCATACAGCTAGCATCAAACTTGATATAAGTTTCAAATTCTGTTTGTGCTCTAAGTAATCCGCTTAGTCCAACAAAGAAGATTAGGAGCATTTGGTGTAATCTTGTCATAAATTTTAGATTTGTATGGGTAGTTAAATGAAGTAAATGAAGTGACTTCATTTTCAGAAGTTGAATAAAAACACCTTTAAGGCAAGTACAATTCCAGAAATTAACAAAGCAATACCCGCAGCTTTTCGAACTCGTACAATCATTTTCTGAGTTAAAAACTTTCGAATATAGCGAGCTGTATACACTTTGACTAAATCAGTGAGCATCACCATAAGCATTACCGCCAAGCCCAAAACTATGCAAGCAGACATGCTCATTCCTCTTCCCACTGCACTTCCCATTAATGAAATCCAAAATAAAATAGGAAAGGGCGTAAGTGTGTTAATAAGGAATCCTTGTACAAAAAATCCTGCCAAGGACTGTTGCCGCAACTCACCATTTGCTGTTTTAGCAGTACTAAAAATAAGTACCAAGCCTAAAATAGCTAAGAAGATGCTACCCGCAGTACCTAAATATAATTCAAGTTGCATCTTGAAATGATCATCAGCATCTAGGTTTTGCATATAGCTGGCTCCCCAAAAGGTTAAAGCAATATAAATATAATCACTAAACCATTGCCCAGCCACTACGGCTGTTCCTGCAGGAGCCCCCCGTTCAATACTCACCTGAAGAATGGTGAAAAATATAGGGCCAGTGAGGACACTCAAAACCAAGCCGAGCAAAAGCCCTTCTGAAATAGCTGCAAACAAAGTTGATGGTTTAATTAACGCTAAAAACAGATCTTACTCATACTAATATACCTTAAAAGCTGTAAAATGTAAAGTTTTATTTCATCTAACAAACTTTATATTAACCAAAGAACTGTTTGGCCTGTTTTCTTGGCTCCTAGCTTTCTTCGACTCCTTGGGAGAAAAGCTAGGGCTGGGTTGCTGGCAATTTTCGATCCTCTCCGTCTTATTTTTTTGCAAAAAATAAGACGGAGCCCTTAGGGAAAGGATCCGAAAATTGTAAGCTGCAGGATGCTTTGCTCCTTCGAAAAAGAAGGAGCTGGGCGAAGCGAAAGGATCCTAGCAGCCGACTTTGACCAAGCCGTTCCCTTTCTCCTTGGGACCCTTGGCATAGGGTTCGGCAACTTTAGGAACTAAACAGTTACAATCAAAGAACTATTGGGTTTTTAAAAGAATCACTAACTCATATAATAACCTAGATGCACAAAATGTTCCTTGTGGTGGTAGCAAAGGTCTTAAATATTCCTTAATTAAGGAGGCTTGTTGTTGGGACTGATATAGTATTCCCTAGAACTAATAAGGTTAGGGGTAGAATGCAACATGAGCCACCTCTTTTTTAGAAATGACTCATGTGTTTTGTGTGTGTAAAGGTTTGATTTACAAAGCTTTTAGCGATTGAACCCAATTTTACCTTGCTTATTCGCATTATCATCCTGCTCAATCAAGCTAAAGTTTTTCACATCATCTACACTGATTGTTTTGACCATATCGTGGGTACGCTCTGTATTCGGAACATTAGCAAGGCGTAGATGTTGACGGCGAACGACTTCTTCTACAATTTTACGAATGGTACGTGCATTACCAAAGTATTTATGCTTATGCTCCAACAAATTATGAATATATTGTTGAATATGCTTAGCAGCTTTCTCTCCAAGGTAGAGATCGTGCCGTTCAAACATATCTTCTGCTATTTCAAAGAGTTGTGCTTTGTCATAATCCTTAAACTTGAGGGTTCGATCAAAGCGAGACATCAAGCCAGGGTTGCTTTCTAGAAAACGGCGCATCTCTTCAGGGTAGCCTGCTACAATAATCATAAACTCGCCACGATGATCTTCCATTCGCTTGAGCAGGGTATCTACCGCCTCACGCCCAAAGTCGTTGTGCCCACCTTCGGTTAGTGCATAAGCTTCATCAATAAACAAACCACCACCCATTGCTTGTTGAATCAATTCATCTGTTTTGATAGCAGTTTGTCCTGTATAGCCTGCTACGAGCCCTTTACGGTCTGTTTCTACCAAGTGGCCTCGTTCTAGTACACCTAAGGCCTTGTAGATTTTAACCAAAATACGAGCGACGGTGGTTTTTCCTGTACCGGGGTTCCCTACAAAAACCGTATGGAGGGAGAAGGCTTTTTTTACATCTCGACCAATTTCAGTATAGTATCTTACCAATTTGGCCATCTCATCTACATCTTGTTTGATTTCTTCCAAGCCTATGAGCGAATGCAGTTCATTGAGGGCTTCATTCAAAAGTGGTTCATCAAGAGGAATATGCACATTGGTTTTATTGGTGATCCCAAAGGCTTTTTCTACATCTTCTAAAACGATGGTAGATAATGCCTCTTGATCCATTTTTTCCATTTCCTCAGCCCCCATTTTCATTAAACGCAAAGCCATATTTTGTTTACACTCTTCAACAACACCATTGACAAAACGGGCATTCCCAAAATGCTCATCTCGGTTCCGATAAGCTTCTACAATTTTACGATTCAAAAACTCCAAGGCAGCTTCTTCTAGATGAACATCCCGCTTATTGGCAGCATACTCTGCAATATCCATAAGTTCCTCAGGTTTGTAATCAGGGAAGTTAATGATGGATTGAATTCTAGAGCGCATACCAGGATTTTTATTGATAAATAAGGTCATTTCTTTGGGATAGCCTGCAAAAACAATCGCAATATCGCCAGCTCCATCTGACATTTCTTTGATAAACACCTCAATCGCTTCTTTACCAAAATCTTTTCCATCATCTCCTCGGTCTGATAGAGCATAAGCCTCATCTACAAAGAGAATACCTCCACGAGCTTTTTCAATGGCTTTTTTGACCTTGGGAGCTGTTTGACCAATATACTCTCCGACCAAATCAACACGCCCAACCTCATGTACATGCCCTTTAGAG
>CAZOLU010000069.1:0-5555 GCA_964580485.1 uncultured Saprospiraceae bacterium
GTAAGAAACCAATCTACCCAAGGCATCTTTATATTTGCGCAAAGCATCGCCATATTGGCGTACAATTTCTCCACGTTTAGGTGCTGGCATTTTGCGCCAGATTTTGAAGGCTTCTTGAGCAGTTTGCATCACTTGCTCATATTCTTCTTTAGTAGTTTGGCTCAGCTTTCCAATTAAAGCGCCATCTACGGTGGAGTATGATTCGATCAAGTGCTGAGAGGTATCACCAAAATTGTTGAGGCCGGTGCTGGTTCCACAATTGACCTCTTTCAATCCCAATGTTTTTAATACCTCAGTCATATCGACTTTTTGAAGCGTTTCCATTCGTGTTAAGTTTTTTTGTTAAGAAATTTTTGTACTGAATTGATCTAGTTCTGTAGGTTTTGGCTTAGAGATAGTGTATTGAAATCCAAAGATCTAGCGGATGAGATTAACTCAGTATTACAAAGGTAAGGATTTTAGATGGAATAGTCTTGGTCATGTTTCATGTTTTCATGGTTTCATGTTTTCATGTTCTCATGTTTCAGGGGGTCATCTGTTGTGGTTTGGGGGGAAGCGGAGGTTCTGATTATTGATACAAGAGCGACAAAAACATGGCAGATGAATAAAAATAGTTGTATATTTATCGCATGCAGTTTTCAGAAGTAATCGGACAAAAAGCACTCAAAACCCACCTGATTGAAAGTTATCGAGCAGGGCGTACCGCTCATGCCCAGATTTTTGTAGGGCCGGAGGGCTCTGGTCAGTTGGCATTGGCTTTAGCCTATGCCCAATTCCTCCTATGTGAAGATCATCAGGAAGAGGATGCTTGTGGACAATGCAATGCCTGTAAAAAAGTACAAAAGCTGATTCATCCGGATTTGCATTTTTCCTACCCCAGTATAGGCTCCGGAGCAATCAGCACACAATTTATCAAAGAGTGGCGGAATATACTCTTGGAAGAGGGGCCTTATATAAAGTTGCAAGACTGGTTGAATAAGATTGGCGCAGAAAACCAGCGTGGCAACATCAACAAGAATGAATGCTTGGATATCGTCAAAAAGTTTAGCTTCACAAGAGTAGAAGGGCGTTTTAAGGTCTTAATTATGTGGATGCCCGAATTTTTGGATAAGGAGGGAAATCGCTTGTTGAAGTTGATTGAAGAGCCCGAGCCTCATACGGTTTTTATTTTGGTAGCTGAGCGAGCCGAGAAAATTTTGAATACCATTCTTTCTCGCTGCCAATTGGTAAAGGTACCGAGCCTTCAAGATGAGGAACTCGCCAAGGCTTTGGAAGTTTCAGCAGGTATTTCTCAAGAGCAAGCTTTGCAAATTGCCTACCTCTCAGAGGGCAATTATCGCAAGGCAAAAGCCTTGCTCGCCAGCAAGGCCGAAGGCCCTGATTATGCAAGTTTATTTGCAAGCTGGCTAAGGGCTTGTTATATCGGTCGGGAGCAGCTACCCTATTGGGTAGAGCAATTTGTAACAGGCAAGCACCCTATGGAGGGCAAGGTTGGCGAAAAGACGGGTCGGCGCGAGCATATTTTGTTTTTACAGTATGGCTTGTTTTTTTTGCGAGAGCTTTTATTGTTGAAAATAACGGGAGATGCCAGCCGCTTGCGGCTGAGTGCTAGCGAGCTCAAAACGGCGCAGGGGCTTGCCAAAATCTTGAATTTGGGGCAAATCGACCAGCTTCAACAATTGTTTGATGATAATATTTATTTTGTAGAGCGCAATGCCAACGCCAAAGTACTGTTTTTGGCAAGTTCGGTAGAGATTCATCGCATTTTCAAACCCCTGAAATAAACATCAGCCTGCTCTTAAATGAACAGGCTGATGATGAATATTTGAGTTAGGGCTTAATGCTATTTGGCTACTGTAAATTGCTTTGCGATTGCCTCTCCGAGAAAGTCAATTTGCGCCAAGTCCACCTTAGTTTTGATTTCATCCCCTAAATAGGTCACGGCCTCAAAAATAATGGCTCGGCTGGGTTCAGGTGCATAGTATAGCTGATGATTACGCAACCCAATAGCTACTTGCTCAGGAGCACTACCATCCAAGTAATGGATTTGGATGATGATGATCCCATTCTCCAACTTTTGGGCGACTTGATACACAAAGGTTTCCTGCTGCCCATTAGGTTTCAACATAAACCCACCCTTTTCCGTTAGGAAGAGAAACTGATTTTCAAATGGGGCGCTTAGTTGTGCTTTAAGTTTTTCATCGGCATTTTTAGTAGCCTCTGTTTTCAACTCTGCAAAAAGCCAATACTTATTTAGGAGATCCTTCAACTCCTCCGCTTCTACCAAATCAAAGGCATCTAGTAGCCGAGCTCTCTCATTTTTACTAAAGTTGCTAAAGTCCGACTGGATACGTTGCTTTGCAGCTTGATGCCCCATTTCAGCAGCTTGTTTAAGAAAGCTTAGCGCCTGCCCCTTATTTGCTTTAACTCGCTCTTCTATAAAACTAAGCCCATACAAGCCTATGGCTTTGGTCATACTTTTTTGTGTAAACTCTAGAAAAATATTTGCAGCCTCTTCCCATTTTTCCAGAGCAATTAGTGCAAGTCCTTTTTGCTCTAACAATGGTGTTTGTTCTGGTTTGGGAAGATCTTGAGTAGTAAGGAGTTGATCCGCCAATTGAAGAACATCTTCAAATTTCCCCAAACCGTTAAAGGCTTCGAGTTGCACGGCATAATCATTAGCATTAGCACCTTTTAGTTCAATCGCTTTCTGAATCCAGGTATTCGCTTTAGCGTACTCCTTGGTATTCAAGGCCGTTTGTGCAGCATTTCGGTACAAAGCAACCATTGCGTTGTTTGTTGTTTCAGCTAGGCGAACACTCTTTTCGTAAAGCTCTAAAGCTTGAAGATATTCTCCGGCAAGGTCCAAGGCTTTTGCATAATTGTAGTGGTAGCTTAACGATTCGGGATGTTGCTCCAATAATTTCTGATATAGTGGGAATGTTTGCGCATAAGCATTCGCCAACTCATAAATTTCTATTTCTAAGACGAGAGCTGCCTCTGTCTTCTTCTCCTCACTAATCTGACTCAATGCATTCAAAGCTTGTTTTAAGTACCCTAACTTTTTGTATGCAACGGCGAGGCTGTATTGCGCCTCTGCATGATTAGGAGCATTGTATACTGCATTTTCGAAGAAAGAAAGTGCCTTTTCTGCATCAGCTTCCTGTATCATAAAAAACCGTCCTAAGCCAACTAAGGCATCTGCATTTTGAGGATTAGCTTTAAGTACATTAGCATAAATCCCCATCGCATCATTATAAGCAGCTTGTTCCTCCTTCATTTTGGCCAATCCAATCTTGTAGTTTAGATTTTCTGGATTCAATTGGATCAGTTTGATATAACAAGCTTCCATAATATCAAAAGGCTTGACCTCTTTCTCCTCTAAAACCTTCAGCATATATTCATATCCAAAGCGTTCCTCAGGATAATCTGCCAAAGCATTTTTGGCAAGCTCTTCGGCTACATCTATATTATGTTGGTATAATGCAGCTTCTATATTTATAATCATTTGATCTTTATTCATGATTCTAATTTTTTATCCATTATGAAATAGATTGGGCTCGACTATTTTAATCCCAGAAAGTGATTAGATCCCAAGCCTCTTCTGCAAGATCTCCAGTAGCTTCTGCAAGATAAGACGCCCCATCTACTACAAAGCCAACTCCTGAACCATAGTAAACCGCATTGTATACTGCCGTTTCTGCGGCCTCTTTCATGTCTTCAATCTTTTTCTGAAGTTCTTGAGCTAGACTAAAGGAAGGATTTCCATTCGCTCGAGAGCCTTTAAATCCAAATGCATTAGCAACATTGAATGACAACTCATATTGTGGGGTTTTACAATCTACAATAGTCATAGAACCTAAAGTCCACTCTTGGTCAAAGTCTAAAACGTAGGGAATTGTTGGGAGATCTAGTTCTAGGGTAACTTTACCTTCGATAGCAAAACCACCCTGTACAGCACCTTTGATAGTAGATAAATCAACTAGAGCTAAACTTCCATTCAGACCAGCAGTAGCTTCCAACCCAACTTTAATGGCAAGAGATGCTGCGGAAATATCAACAAAACCAAGGTTTAGACCTAAAGAGCCTTTCAACCCTACATGACCGCCTATGCTAGCAGAAGCATGTGCATTTACGCCAATTTTAGAAGTACCTTCACCAAAAAGTTCAAGCCCCATTTTAGCAGAAGCATGTGCACCATAATTGATAGAAAGTGTCACAATACCTATAGATGCAACAGGAAAGTCACTATCATACTCAAAGAAGGTAATCTCTTTGGTATATTCTTTGGAGAAACGTAGTAGAATATCTTCCGCCTGCTTCTTAATATCCTCAGGCGTTTCATAGTTGATTACAGCATTAACATCAACGGTATTATTACTCAGAATTTGATTATTACTAAATAAGTTGAAGTTGAATTCTGTGTTCTGTTCTAGGTTATTAACCGTATTGTTAATCTCTTCAATATTCTGCTCAATATTTACTACTCGAGTTTCAATATTTTCCACCCGATTTTCAATATTGATGACAGTTTCCTGAACTTGTTCAATATTCTGGTTGACCTCCTCAAACTGCTGATTCACCTCTACCTTAAACTCATTCAAGTTTTGGTTGACGTTGTTAATGGCTACCTTGTTTTGCTGAATCATTTGGGCATTAATTTCTGCCTGACGCAATGCAAGATCCACTTTATCTGTAATACACAAGAGTAAAGCAGCCTTCACCTCCTCTTTCATAGGAAGCAATTCATAAGTGTTTCTGTACAACTCCGCTTTGATGAGCACATCATCAGTTTGTAAAAGTGCTTGAATATCAATAGCATTCACAGCAGAAGTCCAAGCAGCCCCCCAAGAGTTGGTAAATTGGCTCAGATCGGTATGTCCTTCTAGTTTGATGGTCTGAATACCCAAAGCTGCCAAAGGCTGATAAACTGGCGTTAGTCCATTGTCCACCTTAGACAAGAGCTCTACTTTAAACTTATCGGCATTAAAAGTAGCACCATCCAGCTCTAGTACAATATCGGAAGCAGCATCCAGTGCCGCAAGCATTTCATTTTTCCAGGTAGTCATCTTGGCCGTAAACTCAGGCTCAAAATTAGGTTGCCCCACTACGTAATAAGGAGAGTTGGTATTGACCGCTTGCAGCACAATATCATCTAACTTAATTGCTCCAAGCTTAGAGGAGAAGAAGGTTGCTTCGTTGATCTCCACCAGTTGGTCTATGGTTGCAATGATGTTGGCAACTCCGTCTAAATTAGCAACCAGTTTAGAAGCAAAATCTCCCATTTGCGTAAACTCATCCACTTTGGCAGCATTGACCGCAGCCGTTGCCGCATTGGCGATAGTTGTAAAAAGGGCTTGACTACCCATGCCCTTGATTTGTGTAGCAAAATTGTTGGCAATGATATCAACAGCAACCTCACATTTGGTAAATTTGTGGGTCACCAGATTATTCACTTGCCCTTTCATTTTTTCTACCCATAGCTTAATGTCTTTGGCAAAATCCTCCTCATTCATCACATACACAGAACCAAAGATACTGGTTACAGAGCGTTC
>CAZOLU010000069.1:5565-12964 GCA_964580485.1 uncultured Saprospiraceae bacterium
GCTGCTGCGGTAAACGGCTGGCTAGGTGGCGTTTTATATTTTTTGCGATTGTCGATAAAGTTGTCAATTACGGGCACGCCCAATTGCTTCACCGCTTTGAAACTAGTCGTCTTTTTAATTGCATCAAACTTGACACTGACATAAGCATCTTCTGCAACTTTAGCAAGACCTTCCATCACTTCCGCCATAGTCAAGCCCGTAGAGATACTGTCCACATAGGCATGCATAGCCTTGATCCCATCGCTAAAGGCCACTTCATTCCCAGAGGGGATGGCAGCTTTGAGATCCGCTTTTTTAGTAGATAGGATTTCGTAGGATAGGAACTTATCGCTAGCCCCAGCAGGAAGACTCTGCATATCTGAAACAAAGTTTTGAATCGCTTGGCAGTAGGCCTCTAGTTGTTGTAAACGAGGACCATCCCCCTTACCATCATCTCTCGATTTATCGTCTACTTGATCATAGAGGATGCCTTGGTACACCTCATCTACCCGAACTTCCAAATTGGGGTGTTTTACTTTGAGAAACGGATTAGCATCCAGATGGGCTCTTAGCTTGTCTAGTTCGGCAACTAGCTGTTCTCTTTCTTTATTTTTCATATTCTTTAGTTAATTTAAGCAGTTTGGGAATGATTAGAGTTGGATCTTGTAACCGGCATTAGCACCAAATTGAGCAATCATGCTATTGATACCATCAATGAGGCTTTTCATATCGTCTTCAATTTTTGCGATAGCGGCTTCTGCTCTAGAAAACTGTGCTTCTGTTTTAGATTTGATTTGCGCTAGATTTTGACTAAACTTATCGACATAGCTTTGAGCAATCGCCAATTCCTGCAAGGCTTTGATTTCATCTTCCATTCTATCTTGCAAGGCGATGACCATCCCAATTTTAGCATAAACCGCATCTCGATCTCTGTTGTCGCTCGAAGCTAAGGCTTTGATCTCATCTAGTTGATTTTTGATATCCAATTGTGTCGCAGCAATAGCCTGTACTAGAGCTTTGGCCTCTTCTTTCTTGGCCTCTAGCTCTGCTTGAGGATCTTGAGGGGTATCCTCATCTCCTCCAGCTAAATCATCGAGAAACTCATCTTCCTCTTGGCTGATAGGTGCGTCCTCTAGGCTTTCGACCAGTGATAAACCGATTTTAGAGGCTCTCAAGAGTGCCTTGGCAGCTTTTTGCACCTTATCAATTTTTGCAGCACCTCTTAATTTTACAAATTTAAAAACATCATTCCCAGCATCATCTGTTTCTACATAACCCCGACCGATCATTGTCATTTTCTTATTAGCTTTGACCGAATCTTTAACCCATTTTTTCCATGGGCCTGCCATTTTCCCCATCAAAATAAAGGCTTCTTTTGTACCACCAGCAAACTCAAATTCCTGATTTAGGAATACTTCTACGGCAGTTTCGGGACTGTTGGACTTTGCTTTTAATTTTTTTGTAGCAGCCTTGAACTTAGTTTTATAAACATTATAGTCCAGACTATCAATTTCTTGAAATTTGAAGGGTATCTTCATTCCAATTGGGTTTTTTAATGGTTAATGTATTAATTGTACTAACAAGCGTTGAATTTCTGCTTAATATAGGGGATTTTATTGGTAGAAAAAAGCCTAAAAATCAATAAATAAAGGGGTTTTGAGTTTTTATAATTTCTACTTGCCCGATTTCTTAAAATTGTGTATCTTACTGAATTTTTCCAAACTTTAAGATAGGTCTTTTTGCTTTAGATGTTGGGGTTGAATTCATGAACGGTCTTTTTGAGTTCATAAATCCTCCGTTTTCTTCTATTCTAATTCAAAAGCTGTTATTTGCTTGAGCATAATAGACTGTCCTATCCTATAAATTTCGTAGGGGTAATGTTTTAAATGACCTATATTAAGGTATTTACAGAACTCCTGGTCTTCATACGTTTTAAGTTCAGCACTAAATCTGACCAATCTAGGGTACTCCAAGGCTTTAATTTTATTAAAAAGGGCTTCATTTTCTTGTTTTTCTAGCTCAGCAAAATATAAGAAACCTTGCCTTGCAGCAATAGGGTAAGGCGTATAAAATACCAAATCTACTTCCGATTCGCCTCCCCTATCCATATCAACTTCTGCAATAAAATCTATCAGACTAAACTTCAAGCTATCGCTTAAATAGGAACAGATTCGATGCTCTATTCGATGCTTGATTTCTGCATTTTCAATAGCATTTTTACCCGCCTCAACCGAATCTTGGTGAAGCAGGAGTAATCTTCTGAGTTTGCTTTGATGTGGAGGATGATGTTTCTGAATAGATTCAAAAGCCTTTTTATAAGGCTCAATGTAATCATAGTAAAAAAAATACAAGTCCTAAAGCAAGCCCCAAAAGAATAATTAGAGGAGCATAAGTTCGGTTCATAGTTTGTTCTATTTAATCAATTGCCATCGGCATTTCATAAGATGAAAATACAGGCGTTAGATATTTGGCATAAGTGGGATTCGCCAATACGATAAAATGATCTTTTTCAAAATCAGCATAATGTGCCAAATCTTCCAAAACCTGCTTAGCCCAAGCTTGTAGCATTGCATCACTTGCCAAATTTAGATTTACATCATAAGGTGCTATCACTTCATAAACATCCAACAAACCATATTTGCCCGATAAGATAAATTGATGATCGGGACTTCTGCTAGCAGCATAGGTTAATAATTTTTTAAATAGCGGTCCCTGATACAAGTCCTTGGCCATTGCCCGATGATTCAGTTTAGGCGCAACACAAGTGATTAGCACAATCGTTTTCATTAGGAATCTATTAAAAAGAGGCTAAAAGTGTAGTACTTCTAGCCTCCCCTATCTAAGTTTGTAGATTTTTCACCTAGCGCAGTTCTCCAAAATTCACTTCCATCAAGTCTAAAAACTCAAGTGTGCGATTTTTGATATCTGCTTTATCAATTTCCTTTAGGCGATTGGGACCAAAAGCTTCTACACAGTAGGATGCGGTTACCGAACCATAGACCAAAGCTCGTTTCATACTATCCAAATCATGCGCCTTACTTTTGGCAAGATAGCCCATAAAACCACCGGCAAAGGTATCTCCAGCACCCGTAGGATCAAACACTTCTTCTAGAGGTAATGCAGGAACGAAGAATACATGCTCATCATAAAACAACAAAGCACCATGCTCTCCTTTTTTAATCACCAAATATTGAGGCCCCATTTTACGGATCACCTGTGCAGCTTTAACGAGGGAGTATTGATTGGACAATTGGCGGGCTTCTTCATCATTGATAATCAACACATCCACTTGTTTCAAGACTTTGTTTAGATCATCCATCGCAATATCCATCCAGAAATTCATAGTATCCATAGCCACCAACTTAGGACGCTTGTTGAGTTGCTCTAAGACTTGCAATTGTACTGCTGGAGCAAAGTTACCCAGTAGGAGGTAATCGGAATTTTTAGCATGTTCGGGTAGAACCGGGGTATAGTCTTCTAGCACATTTAGTTCCGTAACTAGGGTATCCCGAGAGTTCATATCCATGTGGTATTTGCCTGACCAGTAAAAAGACTTTTCACCAGCTCTTTTCTCAATACCTGATAGATCCACGCCCCGATTTGCCAGAGCATCCAGTTCATTTTGAGGAAAATCATCTCCAATAATGGAAATTAGGTTGATATCATTATAAAAATGAGAGGCAGCCCATGCAATATAAGTGCCTGCACCTCCAATAATGCGATCTGCTTTACCAAAAGGGGTTTCAATAGAATCAAAGGCTACCGTGCCTAATGCCAATAAGCTCATATTATATATCTTCTGAATGTTTTAAGATGCGAGAACAACCCTTTGTATGGGCTATTTCGCTTTTGCTTTACAAAAAAAAGGAAAAATGTAAAAAAAAGTGCAGTATTTAGGAATTTTTTGATGCTAAAGGGGGTTTAATAAATCAGTTGCTGCGATACTACTATCTTTTTTTATTTTTTTTTAAAAAAAAGTTTGCAGTTTTAAAAACTCGTCTTATATTTGCATGCGCAACAAGAGGAGCTACTCTTACAAAAACATGCTTCCATAGCTCAGTTGGTTAGAGCATCTGACTGTTAATCAGAGGGTCCCTGGTTCGAGCCCAGGTGGGAGCGCAAACATCAAGGCTAAGGGTTGAAAATCCTTAGTTGCAAAAACGCTAGGGAGCGAGGGTTGAAACCCTCGCTCCCTTTTTTTATGCACAGCCATGGAATTTATTCTATGGGATGGGTATTTCGTTTTTTACAGACTGAAGCTTAAAAGCATCAGCTTGCACAGATCATCGCTTCGGGAACCTATGCCAAAGGTCCCAAGGACTCCTTTGGAGCATCCCTAGGGAAAGTTTCCCTTCGCCTAAAGCTTGCCCTGAGCCTTTAGGCTCAAGCAAGCATCCCTCACGCAAGCCGTAGCCTTTAGGCTTCGCCATATAAAACAAGCAAGGCCGTCCCCAAATAAGAATCATTCCAGACATTTCCCCAAAAAAATTTGGAAAAGTAAAAAATGCGACTCATCTTTGCACTATCGGGAAACCGATAGTTTACAAAAAAAACGTTCTTCAAATACACTTATTTCGAAAGGTGGAGGGATTAGGCCCTTTGAAACCTTAGCAACCTGCCTAGAGCAAGGTGCTACGTCCTACTCCGAAAGGAGACAGATAAGCGTTGAGATTATATATCTATTTTTGCTGCAAAGCTCACAATAAATAGAAACACTCACCGACTTATCTGTGAGTGTTTTTTTATTGTTTAACTCAAGTCTTTAATAGACCAGCAAAACTCACAGATTTATGAGTAAGAAGAATTTAAAATTGGGTATTTTTGGTTTTGGATGCGTTGGACAGGGGCTTTATGATGTGCTGCAACAAACCAAGGGTATTCGTGCAAGTATCGAAAAAATTTGCATTAAGCACCCTGAAAAAGAACGCCCCATTGATGCCTCCTTTTTTACAACAGATCCTACCGAAATTTTGAATAACCCGGAGATTGATGTGGTGGTAGAGTTGATTGATGATGCCACAGCAGCTTATGAAATTGCTAAAACGGGGCTAAAACGGGGCAAAGCGGTAGTTTCTGCCAATAAAAAAATGATTGCAGAGCACCTGCCTGAGCTTTACCGCCTTCAACAGAAATATAACACGCCACTACTCTACGAAGCCTCTAGCTGTGCAAGTATTCCTATCTTACGCAACTTGGAGGAGTATTATGACAATGACTTGCTTAATGCGATTTCTGGCATTTTTAATGGCTCGACCAACTATATTTTATCGCAAATGTGGGATCATGGGAAAAGCTATGAAACGGCACTACAAGAAGCACAAGAAAAGGGTTTTGCAGAAAGTGACCCAACACTTGATGTAGGAGGTTTTGACCCTAAATATAAACTTTGTATCAGCATTTTACACGCTTTTGGGTTATTTGTAAAACCAGAGGAGCTCCTCAACTATGGTATTCAACATATTAACCAACAGGATGTAGCTTACGCTCAACAACAGGGTAAAAAAATTAAGCTCTTGGCGAGTGCCCAAAGAACGGGGAATAAAGTCACTGCTTTTGTCTTACCAGCTTTAGTTTCTCAGGATAATCCACTCATCAATGTGCACAATGAATTTAATGGAATTATCCTCGAAGGGGCTTTTGCCAATAGTCAATTTTTCTTGGGGAAGGGTGCGGGTAGTAGTCCCACAGGGTCGGCAGTGCTTTCGGATATTTCGGCATTGACCTATAATTATAAATATGAGTACAAAAAAATTGCACAAAATACAGAGATTCAGTTCAGTCAAGATCAACTCTTGGAAGTCTATGTGCGCTATAAAAATACAGCCGATGTCTTTTACGAAGATTTTGAGAGTATTAACCAACAGTTTGAATCCAAGGACTACCGCTATGTAATTGGAGAAATCAATTTGGAGAAACTTCAAGAAGGGCATTGGATCAATAATCCCAACCTATCCATTATTGTCAATCAGGTGTTGAGTTCTCCTCAAAAATTGTTTGGAGTACCCAGATATAACGAAGATGCCTTGAAGGCTTGATGGAGGGGGCTAGCCATTTGTTAGGATTTGTTATAGTATCTGTTTAGCGCATATCAATAGGTGCATGGAGCTACACCCCATGGACTGGAATGTCGCGCCTTCAGCGCTCTAACTATTTGCGCGCTATAATCTACCGGAGCTAGCCCTTGATGAGGGTCTTAGCGAAATACAGATTATAACAGATGGCTAGTCCTATTTTTTTAGCAACATCTCGGTATGTGGGATGCCATCCTCCAGATACTCTTTGCCGGTAGACTGAAAGCCTAGGCTATTGTAGAATTTGAGGAGATAAGTTTGGGCGGAGATGCGGATGGATTGTCCAGGCCAGTGTGCTTCGCAAGTATCCATGCTTTTGAGCATCAACTCACGACCAAGGCCGCTGCCTCGTACCCTAGCACTAGTGAGCACCCGACCGATGGAAACCTCCTTGGGGTAGGCAATGCCTTGGGGCACTAACCTTGTATACGCATGAACATGACCGTTTTCATCCTCGGCCCAAAGGTGCCAGCAATCATAATCTAAGCGGTCAAAGTCGATATAAGGGCAGTTTTGCTCTACTACAAAGACCTCTTGCCGCAAGCGGGCAATTTCGTATAGTTCTTTCAGGCTTAGTTGATCGAAATAGGCGGTTTTCCAAGTCAGTTGCATGCTTAAAAGTTGATATAGAGTAGGCATTTGCTTTCAAAAAACTCCTCTTCATAGTAATCTTTCATGGGATAAACCTCGGTATAGCAGCCTTTGGGGAGTGCCTTGAGCTCCTCCTCCAGATGGGTGAGGCCTTTGTAGGCCCAAATGCCGTTGGGCATGCCATGTTGATGTTTATTGGAAATAGTGCGGCGCGTCCAATTGACGAGTTTTTCGGCCTTAGCTACGGCCCGGGTGACTACAAAATCGAATTTTTCTTTGATTTCTTCGGCTCTGCTGTGTTGGCTGCGAAGATTTTGCAGGCCGATGGCTTTAGCCACTTCGGCAGCGACTTT
Source organism: uncultured Saprospiraceae bacterium (assembly GCA_964580485.1). Lineage (GTDB taxonomy): Bacteria > Bacteroidota > Bacteroidia > Chitinophagales > Saprospiraceae > Saprospira. The sequence continues at coordinate 12,560 of CAZOLU010000069.1, forward strand.
TACTTTTTTGCCAATGGAGTCGACCAATAAGAAGTTGGTTTCTGGGAATAGTATTGCTAATGGAACTCCTGGGAATCCACCTCCTGTACCCAAATCCATCACCTTTGCCCCGGCTTTGAATTGCATTACTTTGGCTAGGGTCATGGAGTGTAAAACATGATGCATATAGAGGTTGTCGATATCCTTACGGGAAATGACGTTGATTTGTGCATTCCAATGCCGATAGAGCTCGTCTAATTGTTCTAATTGCGCAAGTTGGGTATCGGTGAGTTGGGTGAAATATTTTTTAATCATTTCCATTGGATTCTATAATTTGCTTGTAAAATAGGAAAAGTTTTTGGATCTGAATAAAAATATAAAACCGTACATATTTTCGAAGCCTGTGCCAAAGGTCCCAAGGACTCC
>CAZOLU010000070.1:0-7222 GCA_964580485.1 uncultured Saprospiraceae bacterium
AAGTCCTGACCATATTGTCTTGGGGTCTATTCCAAAAGCAATACTAACCGCCTTTAGACTCCGTTTTGACTATTTGGATGGTAGCCATAGTTATTCAGAGCTGATCTATTTGGAACACCCTCAGCCTAGCACCACCGACCTACAGCTTTTCCCCAACCCTACTACGGGTATGGTCACCATTCAGTTAAATAGTACACTAGAAGGTCCTGTAGATTTGCTTATTTACAACAATTTGGGGCAGCTCGTCCAACAAACTAACTTGGCAGCAGCAGGAGATCAACAAAACTGGGTGTTGAATTTGGAGGAGCTTGCCTCTGGTAGTTATGCCCTTTGTTTGCAGCAAGCCCACTGGCAGATTCAGCAAAAGCTCATTAAGCTTTAGTACTCAGGGATTCAACTCAAGGAGGATTAGTCTTTTATGGCAAAAACCCGCCACCCTGCCCAAATGGAAAGGAGGGTCAGTACTACAGCTAAATAGCCCACATACTCATAGTGTTGAATTGCATTAATTTGTGGATCGGCCGTGGAGACTTCTGCAATAATACTACCACTAATTACCGCAGCCAAGCCTGCTGCCAATTGTTGCATCGCAGTGTTAATACTCATTAAACCAGCACGAAACTGTTTTTCTACACTAGACACCACCATGGTAGTAGAAGGAATAATGCGACCACTAATCAGCACAAAAAAGAGAGAAGTAACCATCAGTGCAATAGGAATACCCACTGCAGGCAAATGGGTAATGAGCAATAAGGGTGCAATAGAGAGGAAAGCCATCAACACAAATACATTCTTGTGCCCTCGCTTATCTGCTATCCGCCCAATCAAAGGTCCTGTGAATAGTGTCAGGATTCCTCCCAACAAATAGATGTAGACCAACTCCATTTCTGAAAAACCAATATTGCCGACCATATAAGGAGCAATGTAGGGGATTAGCAAAAACTGACTTAAAACCATCAGTAGAGTCATTCCTAGCGCACGTAGTTGATTCGGATTCCTAAAAATGCGAAGCATCACCTCAAAAGGATGTGCTTTGATGACATTCGAGGTCTCCACTTTTTTGTTGGATAAATCAGGAACATATCGCCAGATTCCTCCCAGCAGAGGAAAAGCCAAGCCAGCTAAGATCAAAAAAGGCCAATTCCATTGCCACTGAGCGGCAATAAAAATTCCGAAGGGCACCCCAAGGGCTGCCGCAGCCGAAAAGGCCGCCATCACTACTCCCATCGCTGTAGCTCTTTTTTCTAAAGGAAAAACATCCCCAATAATCGACAATACTAAAGCATTGAGCAGTCCACCAAATACTCCCGTGAGCATTCTTGCTGCAATCAGCAATTCATAGCTATTCGCCAAACCGCAGGCCAAAGTACCCAAAGCAAAACCCGCATAAGCAACGATTAGCGCCTTTCTGCGATTGAGCCGATCTACAAAAAAAGCACTCACTAATACTGCAATACCTGCACTAAAAGTATAGGAGGACACCAACCAACCAAATTGTAGTGTGTTGATATTAAAAGTACGCATGAGCTGTGGCCCCAAGGGCATCAGCACCATAAAATCCATAATATGCGTAAACTTGGCTCCTGCTAAGATCCCAAGCAATAGACGTTCTTTGTGAGTAAACTTCATCTTCAGCTTTTAGATTGGCAAACAGCTAAATCCTTTTTATGTTGCAGCAAGCCCTACACATTAAAAATATTTGTAAATTCTTTTCGAATGCCACAAATATCTTTATTTTTAGGCAATATCAATAGCTGACTTTTTTACCTAACTACTCCTGAGTGTAACAAACATTCAAGTAATCTTAAACCCTCATTATGAAAGGAATTATTCTTGCAGGCGGTCAAGGCACTCGACTATATCCATTAACACTAGCCGTTAGTAAGCAGCTCATGCCTGTTTATGACAAACCTATGATTTATTATCCACTTTCTACCCTGATGTCTGCGGGGATTCGTGAAATTCTGATTATTTCTACACCACATGATCTACCCAATTTTCAAAAACTCTTGGGAGATGGTAGCCAACTTGGCTGCGCTTTTAGCTATATCGAACAGCCTAACCCAGAGGGGATTGCACAAGCCTTCATTTTGGGAGAGGAGTTTATTGGGAATGATGGAGTAGCACTAATTTTAGGTGATAATATTTTTTATGGCAATGGTTTGGAAGAACAGCTACAAGCTTCTACCCAACCAGACGGAGGAATCATCTTTGCCTACCCCGTTTCTGATCCAGAACGCTATGGAGTGGTAGAATTTGATAAAAACCGAGTGGCGATCTCTATTGAAGAAAAACCTCAACAGCCCAAATCCAACTATGCAGTACCCGGACTTTATTTCTACGATAATGAGGTGGTCAATATTTCAAAAAACCTTAAACCTTCCGCTAGAGGTGAATTGGAAATTACAGATGTCAACCTCCATTACCTCAAATCAGGAAAGCTAAAAGTCAATCCTATGGGGCGTGGAGTGGCTTGGCTTGATACCGGAACACATGCTTCGCTGATGCAAGCAGGGCAGTTTATCGAGGTCATAGAGTTGCGACAGGGACTAAAAATTGGATGTATCGAAGAAGTAGCCTATCAAATGGGCTTTATTGATGAACAACAACTTGAAATCTTAGGAGAAAAATACAAAAAGAGTGGTTATGGCGAGTACCTACTACGCCTTTTAAAAATGGGGCGTTAGATACTCTATTTCTAATCATTTTATTTTTTTCGATTAATGGCAAACCTCCAAACATATTTTTGGTTATTACATATATAATAGTAGGAAATTTCTAAAAAATCCTTAAATTTACCATAGACACAAATTTGAATTGGTTGAAACTTTTAATTATCTACAAAACCTCATACTAAATGGACGTTTTAAAACAAAAATTTGCGGATAAAGCCTTGGCTTTGTTCAAAGAAAATAAAGAAATGCTTAAACAACATGGCGATATGCCTGTTGACCAAATCGTTCTCCGTCAGTTATATGGAGGTATGCGTGGGATGAAGAGTATGATTTGGGAAACTTCCGAATTGGATGCTTATGAGGGAATCCGTTTCCGGGGCTATTCTATTCGTGAATTGCGTAAACTCCTTCCCAAAGCCGATGGCTGTAAAGAGCCTATGCCCGAGGGATTATTCTGGCTCATGCTAATTGGGGAAATCCCAACCGACGAGCAAGTTCAGTGGCTTTCCGACCAATGGAGAGCCCGTGCAGAAGTTCCTGCACACACTTTCGAGATGCTAGAGTCTATGCCTGCCGAAACCCATCCGATGACGCAATTCAGCATGGCGATTCTGTCTTTGCAAACGGAAAGTGTTTTTGCCAAGCGTTATGAGGAAGGTATGCCCAAAAATGAATATTGGGATGCTTACTATGAAGATACTATGAACCTTTTGGCAAAATTGCCTCGCATTGCAGCCTATATTTATCGCCGCACTTTCCACAATGGCGAGCATATTGCTCCCGATCCAAGTCTAGACTGGGGCGGAAACTTTGCACACATGCTAGGCGTGACCGATCAAGAAGATTTCAAATCTTTGATGCGCTTGTACCTCACGATTCATGCAGATCATGAAGGTGGTAATGCTTCTGCTCACACCACTCACCTTGTGGGTTCTACCCTAAGTGATCCTTATTATTCTCTTTCTGGTGGAATGAATGCCTTGGCTGGACCGCTACACGGTTTGGCTAATCAGGAGGTGATTAAGTGGATTTTGGAAATGGTGGAAGCTATTGGTACGGATGAGCCTACCAATGATCAAATTACGGATTACATCAATCAAACACTTGAGGATGGTAAGGTGATTCCTGGTTATGGTCATGCAGTACTACGCCAGCCCGACCCTCGCTATATCGCCCAACGCCACTTTGCAGAAGAGTATATCAAAGATGATAAGATTGTAAATATCGTTTGGAGATTGTATACCATTGTTCCTCCAATTCTTCAGGATTTGGGTAAGGTGAAAAATCCTTGGCCAAATGTAGATGCACATTCTGGTTCTCTTTTGATGCACTATGGCATGAAAGAATTTAGCTACTACACCGTATTGTTCGGGGTGTCTCGTGCAATGGGTGTACTTTGTGCTGGAATTTGGTCACGTGCTTTGGGTATGCCACTTGAGCGTCCTAAATCATTGACTTCTAAGGCTGTGAAAAAATTCATCGAAGAGTCTAAAAGTGCTACCGTAGAAAACTAAAGATACAAAGGGTCTTGCCACCCTAAGATTCATGACTCCTTATTTTTTAGTACTTATCTGCTAGGAATGATAGTCTGCGCCTCGGTTCCGCTACCGGGGCGTTTTTTTTTGTATTGAAAAATATGAGCCATCCCTTATCTTGAGCCCATAGAACAGATTAACATTGCATTTGCTTGGTATCCTGGGCTAGAGACTTCTAGACGCGAGACTAAAAGACCCAAAGACTAGATGATATACGTCCTGTCTTTGAGTCTCTAAGTCTAGTGTCTAACCCCAACGGGATACCCATATCTCTACTACTCAGTTGATTCAAAGCTGCTGAATTATGCTGCCAGCACTTTGGTAAGTTTAAGGGATGACTCATTTTCCCTAAGATCCAAGCTATTACTTAGGATATTTTTAATCTTCAGATACCAATGTGAGTACAATGACGTCTTCTTTGCGACGAAATTGCTCCACCGCATGTTCTGCTAATTCAATAATTCGCTCATTATTTATAGCATCCCAAAGTTCAATACTACCATCTGAAAACTCCTTCAAGAAGTACTTAATCGACCTAGCTCTATAAAAACATAAATCTAAATTTTCATTGAAAAACATAAGTCCTTCTGTTGTTGAGTTTTTTATTTTAAAGCTATCCGTTTTTCCATAAATCCATAATTCTATGTGATCCTCGGTTGGTATTATTTTAGGATAAAACTGCTCTAAATGGTCTAATGCATTTAAAGGAAAACTCTGTGCATGAATAAGTTCGGAAGCGTTAAGATCTGCGCTTGATTCAAAAAAGTACTCTTTCAAATAAGCATCAACATAAAACCAGTCCTTTGACGCTGAACTAAGCCAAGTAGCAGCTTGCAGCATTGTAGTTCCACAAATAAAGAGGGAGAACAGCAGGGTTAATCTAAACTTATGCTTCATCATTATTCTTGATAGTTTTCGGTGATGTAAACATCGTTTAAATCAGGAAGCACAAAATCATTGGGAACTTCTGCCACTTTTTCCCAATCGCCATTTACTTTCGCATACAAATACTTTACATCGCCTTCTATTCTAATAGACAAGTCTTCCACATTTCCATCATTGTTAGGAGCAGTTGCAACATCCCAGCATCTTTCATCATTCGCTTCATTTATTACAAAATCTCTGCAAGATAATTTCGCAATATAAAAATACATCCCCATTCAGTTTCTGATAACACAATTAGCGACTAATTGGACAGAAACAAAACAAAACAAAATAGTTTTTTCATAATAAATTTTGATTTAAAGTGATGATGATTATTATTTAAGCATCTTAGATATACAAAAAAAAAAATTATACAACAATACTTTAAAGACAGCGTATTATTAAAAAATAAAAATGCCATAACCACACTTCCGTCTCCTTCCCCCAAGATAAACAGTTACGAACCAAACAAATGTTAAAAATGTTTTAGTATTTAATTGGAAGCTCTTATATTGTGGATAAGTACTTAATAAAATCAAATCAACCAAATAATAAAAGATAGCAATGAGCATCATTGAACTCAAAGTCCCTGTAATTGGGGAATCGGTAACGGAAGTAACACTTTCCGCTTGGCTTAAAGAAGATGGAGCCTACGTAGAACAAGACGAACCTATTTGCGAATTTGAATCAGATAAGGCTACCGTTGAAGCTCCTGCGGAAAAGGCAGGTCGCCTAATTTGGGTAGCTGCTGAAGATGATGATATTCCTATTGGTGGTGTATTTGCAAAAATTGATACTAGTGCAGCTTCTGAAGCTGGTGGAGATTCGGATGCTAAGGAAGAAAAGACAGTAGCCCCTAAGGAGGAAATCAAAGAAGTTGCCGTTTCTGGTAGTGGAGAAGAAACTTATGCAACAGGACACCCTTCTCCTTCGGCTAAGAAGTTGATGGATGAGAATGGCTTGACCTCTGATGATATCCAAGGTACGGGTAAAGATGGTCGCATCATCAAAGAAGATGTATTGAAGGCCATTGAACAAAAGAAAACCGCTCCTAAGGAGGAGAAAGCTGCGCCTAAGGAGGAAAAAATTGTGGAGGCTCCTCAAATTGCTGGTGCTGCCAACTTTAGTCGGACTAAGCGTACCGAGAAAATGTCTCGTATGCGTCGCACCATTGCCACTCGCCTCGTTTCTGCCAAAAACGAAACGGCGATGTTGACCACTTTCAATGAGGTGGATCTCACCAATATTATGAAGTTGCGTAAGACTTATCAAGAAGATTTTGTAAAAAAGTATGGTATTAAGCTTGGATTTATGTCTTTGTTTGCAAAGGCTTGTGCCAAGGTCTTGATGGAAATGCCTGAGGTGAATGCACAGTTGAGTGATGATGAGAAGCATTTGATTTTCCATGATTATGCGGATATTTCTATTGCGATTTCTACCCCTACGGGTTTGGTTGTGCCTCCAGTGCATAATGTGGAGTCTCTGAACTTTGCAGAAGTAGAATGGAAAATTAAAGAGTTGGCAAGCAAAGCTCGTGCTGGCAAATTAACCCTGGAAGAAATGACAGGTGGTACTTTTACCATCACCAATGGTGGAGTATTTGGCTCGATGATGAGTACTCCAATTTTGAACAAACCTCAGTCTGCGATCTTGGGTATGCATACCATTATGGAACGCCCAATGGTGGTGAATGGTCAAATTGAAGCTCGTAAGATGATGTATCTAGCACTTTCTTATGATCACCGTGTGATTGATGGTAGTTCTTCTGTGACTTTCTTGGTCAAAGTAAAGCAATTGTTGGAAGATCCTACACGCTTATTCCTCGACTTGTAAAATACTTGCTTTTACAAAGTAAAAACCCTGCTAGGCGAAAAGCTCAGCAGGGTTTATTTTTTGATTTCCAGTAAGATCATCTATTTAAACTTAGATTTGATCTTTTAGATATTTTTCAATCAAATTATCTACAATTTGGCGCATGTGTTTTTTCTCTTTGCGCGCGACGGATTTGAGTTGATCTATTTTCTCAGCATCTAGCACAAAGGTAACCCTTTTGGTTTTAGAAGTTTTTTGGCGAGGGTGCTGTTCCTC
>CAZOLU010000070.1:7237-12914 GCA_964580485.1 uncultured Saprospiraceae bacterium
GATTTACCGTACGCTGTAGCAACAACTCAATACCAATAGCTTTTTTCTTCCCTTTCTTTACCACACCACGCTTTACCTCAGCTACTTTGGTATCCTCCCCCATCATATCCTCAATACTTTCTTTGAAAAAAGATTCTAGTCCATCAGAAAAAGACTTCCGATGACTCTTTTTTTTCTTTTGTTTCTTTGAAGTAGCTTTGGTAGGCTCTTTCTTTTTCGTCTCTTTCTTTTTTGGGATCTTTTCTAAAACAGACGGATTATCATAAAGGTTATCCTCATAAAGGGTCTGTTCAAAGAGCGACTCTAAATTGGAAGAAAAAGATTTTTTGCTATTTTTTGCCATTTGCTAGCGGATATTGATCTGAGATGAAGAAACAATATACAATTTTTTTTACTAGAAGTCAAAGCTATAGGCTGAATCTTCTGTACATTCATTAGAATGAAGGCTAAATAATGGGAAAAGGTTCCGCTAAAGCGATAAATCATCTTCCAGCTCATCCTCCTCCTCTTCTTCAGGATGATCAATGTAGTGAATTGCATCTTTAGCCATCTGGCTGTTGGGAAATTCAGTCAGCACCCGCTCATATCCAGCCCTAGCTTCCTGTATTTTTCCTGCTTGAAAATCACAAAGTGCCATATTAACTAAGGCAATTTCTTTATAACTCATCTTAGACACGCTCAACATAAAGATAGATCGGTATTCGTCTAGCCAGCTTTTAGTTTTAAAAAATTGGTAGGAGTCCTGAAAGGCCGCTTTAGCGGCATCATAGTCAGCTCTTTTGAAAGCCTGCATCGCTCTGCGGTGATCGGCAGGAATGAGGTTTTGCAAAACCACTGCCAAGCCCAAATAAAACATCGCAGCAATCAAAACTGCTATATCCCAAGGCATCCCTATTAGTCCTAAGAGAGCCGCTAAACCTATTAACACCACAAAATGAGGAATGACCGAAACCCAGTTGATCTGACGCAGTAAACCAAGCATAAGCTGTTACACTTTAAAAAACCAAACATTAACAATCAATGAAAAAACATACAAAAGTAATCATTTTTTCATGAAGCCAACAATATAAAACCATACACAAATTGAAATTCAATGAATTTTCCTGAAGCCTATGCCAAAGGCATCCAAAGGAGTTCTTGGGATCTTTGGTACAGGCTTCGAAAATAGCTACGATTTTATAACCAACAAAAACAGCCCTTGAAGTTTCTACAAAAGATGATCTCCTTCAACTTCTAAATTGACCTAGCTCATTTTTTTTTACTCCAAAGTGCTGCATCTTTGTATTGTTAGGTTAAAGGAGCCAATAAAAGATTGGCAATAAGTACTAACATAAGTTTATATAGGCGTTTGGTTTTGGTTTAATCGCTCCTTATTCGAAGAGGGGCGATTTTTTTATTTTAAAAATAAATATATATACAAGATATAATGTCACACTAACTACTTTAAATAGTTAGCTCTAGTTCCAATAAGTGATGAAAATTAAATAAAAACATGGCAATCGTGACTTCTATCACTTAAAAAACCAAAGACTATCAACTATTTTTAATCTTGTCGTTAAGAAAGAAGTTTACAATTTTTTATTTCTAAAAAAAAATTACACTAGGTGACAGTTGTCACAAAATACCATTCAAAAACTTCAGATATTTGTATTAACAAAGCGATAAATCAACATCTTAAAAAACATAAAATATATTTAGTCATGAAAGTAGAACAAATTTATACCGGATGTTTGGCGGAAGCTGCCTACTATATTGAAAGCAACGGAGAAGTAGCTATTATAGATCCATTACGTGAAACGCAACCTTATTTAGAGCGTGCCGCTAAAGATAATGCAGAGATTAAATATGTGTTGGAAACGCATTTTCATGCAGATTTTGTTTCTGGACATATTGACTTGGCGAAAGAATCAGGGGCGAAGATTGTTTTTGGGCCAACAGCACAACCTAATTTTGATGCCTATATTGCCAAAGATAACGAAGAATTGAAATTGGGGAATATTACTATTGTAGTGCTACACACTCCGGGGCATACGATGGAATCTACCACCTTTTTATTAAGAGATGAAAATGGAAAAGATATTGCCATCTTTACAGGTGATACGCTCTTTATTGGGGATGTAGGTCGTCCTGACCTTGCAGTAAAAACTGATTTAACTCGTGAAGATTTGGCAGCTCACCTATTCGATTCGCTTCGCAATAAGATTATGCCTTTGGCTGATGATGTGATTGTATACCCTGGTCATGGTGCGGGTTCTGCTTGTGGCAAAAAGATGAGCAAACAAACGCAAGATACTTTGGGCAACCAAAAAATGTTCAACTATGCCTTGCGAGCAGATATGACCAAAGAAGAGTTTGTCAAAGAAGTTACTACGGGCTTGGTCGATCCTCCGCAATACTTCCCTAAGAATGCAGTAATGAATAAAATGGGTTATGACAGCTTTGAGGATGTTATGGAGCGTGGAGTAGTTGCTCGAGAAGTGGAAGAGTTTATTTCTATCGCAGAAAGTCAGAATGCACTGATTTTAGATACTCGTCCAAATACGGTTTATCCTAAGGGCTTCATTCCCAACTCCATTTTTATTGGTATTGATGATAATTTTGCCATGTGGGTAGGTGCTTTGATTACCGATCTCAAACAACCTATTCTATTTATCGCAGAAGAAGGACGTGAAGAAGAGGTGGTTACTCGCCTAGCTCGTGTAGGTTATGATAATGCATTAGGATTTTTGAAAGGTGGTATGGATGCTTGGGTAGAGGCAGGGAAAGAGGTGGATACCCTAGATGAAGTAGATGCAGAAGCCTTTAAGAAACTTTATGAGGCTGGAGATGTTGCAGTCTTAGATGTTCGCAAAGAAAGTGAATACCATGCAGAACATGTACTGGAGGTGCAAAACTTCCCCTTAGACTTCATCAACAAAAACATGGCAGAAATTAGTCAAGATAAAAAATACTACCTACACTGTGCAGGCGGTTATCGCTCAGTGATTGCAGCTTCTATTCTTCAGGCACGTGGTTTCGAGGTAGTCAATATTCAAGGCGGATTCAAAGCCATCAAAGCGGCAGGTCTACCTTTAACAGAGTATCAAGAACAAGCTACAGAACTCTAATGTTGTATTAGAAATTTAAAGAAACATAAGATGTTTTAATTGGGGTGACTTTCGTAGAGGTTGGCTCCTGTGGTTAGCCTCTACATTTTCATAACCTCTATTTATTGGATATTAAAAACCAAAACCATGAACTACAAAAATTTAGACCCAACAGAATTTAAAGCTGCTCTTGCAGCAACAAAAGATGCCGTTGTTTTAGATGTACGTACTCCTGCTGAAATTGCTGCGGGCAAAATTGAAGGTGCTTTAGAAATTGATTTTTTCAGTGCTGACTTTGCACAACGCCTTTTAGCATTAGACAAAGACAAAACTTATTTTGTGTATTGCCGTTCGGGGAATCGCAGTGGTCAGGCCTGTGCTTTTATGGCTCAAAATGGATTTGACCATACTCCAGTAAACCTTGCTGGTGGCATGATGGCATGGGAAACAACAATGGTATAAGATGATGCGGCAACTTAGGATATTAACGTTCATTTTTGTAGCAGTACTAGCTATTATTGCTTGTCAATCAAATAGCAATCACAACTCCAGTGCTGACAATCAGGTGCAAAAGGAGGCTGGGATAGATAGCAGTGCTTATATAGAAAAGGGGATGATGGCTATTGGGGCAACCTTTGGGGCACTCAGCCAAAAGCTGATGCAAGAGATGCAAGAGCATGGAGCAGTTGAAGCGGTACAATATTGCAATACAGCGGCATTGCCGCTGACCGACTCGCTCGCCAAGCTCCACCAAATCGGCATCAAGCGTACAAGCCTCAAATGGCGCAACCCCAAAAACGCTCCAAAAGACTGGGAAAAAGCTGTACTAACAAGCTACGAAGCCCAAATAAAAAAAGGAGAACAGCCTAAACCCCAGTTGCAGCAATTAGCCAATAAACAATGGGTACTCAGTGCACCTATTCAAATACAAGGGCCTTGCCTTAAATGCCATGGCAAAAATATCGATCAGGCTTTAGCCGATCAACTCGACCAACTCTACCCTAAAGATCAGGCAAGAGGTTATGAGGAAGGAGATCTAAGGGGAATTTGGTCCATTACTTTTGAAAACAATTAGCTCATTAAATAAAAATTTAATTGAATATGGAAGATGTAAATCTAAAAGAGGTCGCTTACAGTATGCCTCGCATTGGAGATTCTGCTCCTGATTTTGAAGCAATAACGACTAAAGGAAAAATCAAATTTTCCGAATTTGCCAAAGACAAATGGGTCATTCTCTTCTCTCACCCTGCAGACTTCACCCCAGTTTGTACCACCGAGATGAGTGGTTTTGCGACACGCAAAGCAGAGTTTGACGCCTTGAATACCGAATTGATGGGTTTGAGTATCGACAGTGTGCACGCCCATTTGGGGTGGGTCAATAATGTCAAAAACAACACTGGCGTTTACTTCGACTTCCCCATTATCGCCGATCTAGATATGAAAGTATCTAAGCTTTATGGGATGTTGCAGCCAAACGAAAGCGAAACGGCGGCAGTACGTGCGGTATTCTTTATCGATCCTGCCAAAAAGATCCGCCTCATTATGTATTACCCCCTAAACGTAGGGCGCAATATGAATGAGATTCTTCGTGCATTGGAAGCATTACAAATGTCGGACAAGCATTCTGTGGCGATGCCATTGGATTGGAAAAAAGGAGACAAGGTGATTGTACCTCCACCCAAAACTTTGGAAGAGATGGAGCAGCGTTTGAGCCTCAATAAGGAGGAAAATGATATTGTAGACTTCTATTTAGTCAAAAAAGACCTCTAATCGGGTCACAAGATTCTGGCAGTATATGCTCTTTATGAGGATTGCTGCCAGGATTTTTTATAAAATAACCACAGAAAAGACTTAAATTTGCTCGATAGCTGACGACAGCAAAACAATTACAAATCAAAACCAATAAAAATGAATCCTATATTTATTGTAACCTTACTTGCAGTGGCTGCGGTCTTCTTCTTTGCTTTTAAAGGCGTAAAACAAGGTAGTTGCTTTCAGAATGTTGGCGTAGATGGTTTTAGTAGCCAAATGCAAGATGCTAAAGAAAAAGAAGTGGTAATCATCGATGTTCGCACTCCTGGCGAAGTGGCACAGGGTGCTATCAAAGGGGCTGTGAACATCAACATCAATGATCGCAATTTTTTGGAACGTATCAAGGCCTTAGACCCAGATAAAACCTACTTGGTATACTGTCGCTCAGGGGCACGTTCTGCTCGTGCTTGTACCATTATGTGCAACAATGGCTTTCAAAAATTATTCAATCTACAAGGGGGATATATGGCTTGGTCTAGACAACATAAGTAAGTACTATTCCCTACATCAAAACATAAAATCATGAAAGGATCTTTCAAAGAACTCATCAATAGTGAAACTCCCGTACTTATAGATTTTTGGGCAACCTGGTGTGGTCCCTGCATTGCCATGCAACCGATTCTTAAAGAGGTCGCTGAAAAAGCCAGAGGGAAGGCTCGTGTTGTCAAGATCGACGTAGATAAAAACCAAAAGATCTCCGCACAATATGGTATTCAGAGTATTCCTACCCTTATTCTTTTCCAAAAAGGAAAGATTCTATGGAGAGGTGTTGGGATGCA
>CAZOLU010000071.1:0-12893 GCA_964580485.1 uncultured Saprospiraceae bacterium
CAATAATCACAGCAAAAACATAGGTTCCTACATCTAAAGTAGTAGGGCTCCAACAGAAGGTTCCAGTAATATTACTACCACTACCAGACTGTGTAAAAGAAGAACCTGGGATATTGCCACTAAAGGTCATGGTAAGATTATCTCCAGCATTAGCATCAGCCGCAACAACATCAAAACAGAGCGTAGATCCTGCACAAGTAATGGTATCAAAAACCGTAGTACTTCCGTTCAGCCCAGAAAGGGTAGGCAGCTGATTGCTACAGTTTTGAATAACAAACTGCATATCCCGCACAATTTCACCAATTTTCACTCCACCACGAAACTCCTCTACCAATACACACATAACTGCCGTTTGAGGAGTATTAGGAATAAAGCTAATTTGCCCTGTAACAGGATTGATGGAGATGGGTACCGTGAGGGGGTTAGTACCACTAAATCCACCAGCATAAGAAACCGAAGCACCTGCAGAAGTTTGGCAATTGACCAAAGAGTAGACTAGCGAGTCCCCATCAGGATCGAATGCCAACTGCTGATAATTGACTTGTTGCCCTACACAAGTAAAAAGCGTAGGATCACTAGCAAACTGTGGCGAGCTGTTGCAAGGGCTCACCGAGTTGTCTATTGTAGTTTGTACATAAATATTGTTGCTACCAGGGCTCGTTAGGTTGGTAATAGCATTGTTCCGACAGCAAGAGGAGGTAGATAGCACCCAGTCATTACAGCCTGGCGCTAGGGTCACCACGCCCTCATAAATGTGCAACTCCACCCCATAAAGTCCACCGCCCCCAGCACAAACACTAGTTTCAGAAGGACAAAGCGGCGTGATATCCGTAACACTTACCACAGAAAGACTAACGCTACCAGAAACCCCACAACTTGCAGAAGAGTAGCTAATGGTTTGGGCACTAGGAAGGTCAATACCGTTACAATCCCGATAAGTCTTGAGCTGGATCCGATATTGATTGGGCCCTATACAACTATAAGTCAAATCGAATCCCATAAAGTGAGAGGCAAAGGTAGTTTGTTGAGTAGCACATAAGATCAAGCTAATGAGCATCAAACGCCAGATGAATTTAGGTAAAGAGCTTTGCATGGTAATATTAGTTTTCTAGTTAAATCTGTCTGATCTTTTGTATTCGAGTATGTAAATTTCAGAAATTTTTATAAAGTTCTGAATAAAGTTGTTTTTGCTTTACATTTCCTAAAGAAATGAAACGCAGCTAAATTCTAAATATTTTGTTAAAACACCGCTTCCTTGAACTTAAATATTCATTAAGCTATTATCATGTAATAATTAAACACAATAATGTCATCTAAAATGATTTACCTTTAAGTCCTTACTTTTCTTAACTTGGTTATTTGAGAAATCAAAAAAAAACACAACACAAGGGATCTTAGTATCAGAATTTTACAACTTGGATAGTTCTACAAATTAAATTACGATAATTTGTATTCAAGAGTGTATTTTTTTATTAAAAAATTCTTAAAGATAGGGAGTAGAATAAAAATTGGGAATAAGCGCGACAGGAAACGAGCATTATACACAAAGATAGGGGTTTAGGTGAAGTTTTTTAACAGTTTGTTGATTTTTTTAATCCTTCCATAAGTTTTTAGTTGCTAAGGCTTTTATGCTTACTATATTTTCGAAGCCTATGCCAAATCATTTGGAGTATCCTCAGGGAAAGGCTAGGACTTGCATAGGTCAGGAAAATCACCCCTTGAGCGGTTAGTTTTCAATCAAATTACGAAAGTCAATTGGTGTACGGTTTTATAATACTTACCAAAGTGCTTCATGCTCTTCCATCAAACC
The DNA here is from genome assembly GCA_964580485.1 of uncultured Saprospiraceae bacterium. Classification (GTDB taxonomy): domain Bacteria; phylum Bacteroidota; class Bacteroidia; order Chitinophagales; family Saprospiraceae; genus Saprospira. The sequence goes on from CAZOLU010000071.1 coordinate 1,811, forward strand.
AAAGCCCCAAATTTTAAGTTGCTTCTGTTCTTTTTTGATGTACCCTTGCATAGGGCCATAGACTTGTGTAAACTTACTTTTAAGTAGTAGCGCGTTGATATGCTCTTTTCGAGCCCCTTTGGGGTCGAGGCGGAGCTGCAAACTAGCATCGGCAGCATTCACCTCCCAAGAGTTTGTTTCTAGGGGTGGTTGATAATCATAGAGCACTTTCCCAACTTGTTGATGTTTGTTATTGGGCCACCAAATTGCATTTTCAATATTATCGTTAAAACCATCTACTAAGTTGATAGCTAAAGGCTCGCCTTCTTCTGTTTGTCCCATAAAGGAAGTCCAATTCCAGAAAGTATGTCGTGGAGGATACCCTTTAGAAAAGTCGATACTTGCTTGAAGATCTTGAAGCTTAGATAGCTGCCCATCGAGTTCAAAATCTACTTCTGCATCTAATAAGAGGTTTTTATAGGTAAAATGAAAGGGGCGTGTGCCTTGAGAAGGACAAATAAAACTCAAACCTTGATCATTCTTCAATTGTAGTTTGATATTGACCTTAAAATTCTTGCCTTTGTAGCAAGCAGTCATTTCTGTACCTGTCGTTTGAATTTCATAGTTTTTGAGTTGCCAATGCGTTTTAAGTCCTGGGTCGAAGTTTTTGGAGAAACCCATAGGCACTGTAGTATCCTCTTCCCACAGCTCTTGAGTTTCAAGGTTGTAGACATAAACAAAGGCTTTGGCAACTAGCCCTGCATCTACAATAGCAAAGCCAATTGCCCAACTTGCATTTTGTGCGCCGACAAACAACCAAGTTTTTCGAGTTAATCGGCGAGGAGAGAGCAGCCCGCCTTTGGCATCCCATATTTTGGTAGAGGGTTGGTCAATTAAACCTTGATAAGCACCAAAGCTATGTGGCACTCCAGATTGATGTAATTGATAGACCTTATTGTGGATCATGAATTTACTTTTTGTTTTTCTACAAGTTGTTTCAAAAACTGAAAAATTTGCACCATAGCCAAAGTATCTAGCTTACAATAAGTTAATAATTCTTTACGCATTTTTGGAATCTTTTCCTTAGAAAAATCGGGCTGCTGTAAGTAGTTGAACCATTGAATAGCAGCATCCATACCATCGGATATAGCCAAATCGCTATGATGTTGTGCTTTGGGAAGCAGAACGGGAAGTACTTTTTTGAGTGAGGTTTTCCCTTCAAAGCCTGCATCTTGATAAGCTCCAGTGCCCAACATAAAGAGCTTTTCCAAATCAACTATCCGTTGGTTGATCTTGTTGAGCCAATCGGCATATTGGGGGCAAAGCCTAGCCATCTCTCTATTTCGGGCTTTTTCAAAACTATTATGATAGACGATTACAGTACCTTGATTATCTTCCAAGTGAGTTTTCAGGCTTTCCAACAGTTTGGGGATAGGAAATTCTCGGTCAGCGGGTAGATATTCAAAGTGTTCGGGTGCTGCGCCTGCTGCTGTAATTCGATGTAAGGAATACTGAAAAACCAAATGCTGAAAGGCTTGGGTGCTAGGGTACACAGGCAGTGCAGAGCTCAGGGCTTCATAATCCAAAAAATAGAGTGGATATTGTAGCTTACTAAACCAAAGCTTTAATGCACAATCATCCACAATAGCTTGTTCGGATTCTACTAAACGGCGTTGTGCTACTTGCAAATCTGATTCAATATAACTTGAGGGAATATCTTCAATACGCAAAATCCCCTTACTTAATAATGCTTTTAGTTGCTCTCGATTGATTCCTTTAAAATCAAAAACAGAATGCTTAGGTAAGTTGGGATGATACTTTTTGATAAATAAACAATCTTTGCTTCGGCAATCGTGTTCGGCCAAGCTAGTAGAAGGGGCTTCGGATCTAGCAAAGTGCAGTAGCTCTTTTACTTTGATTTCGATTTTCTTGAGTTTTCGAAATACTTTTCGAGAAATATCCACTATAGTAAGCGCCTCTTCAGCACAAATACCTTCATCACCCAATACATAATTAGGGTTTGGGTGAATGATAAATATCTTGCGCAAAGGCTCGCCCGCCTTTTGAAAGACATAAGCCAGATAAGCCAAGTCCCAGAGCTGATGATTTTTGATTACCTTGCTTTTGCGTACTTCAAAGATAGCGGTTTTTTTCAGCTCATGATGCGTTTCGTAAAAATCGACTGTGGCACTTAACTCCTCCCCTACTCCTAAGCATTTATTACGTTCATAGCTACAATTGGTTTTTTGTGCTAAAAGCTCTTGGGCAAGATCTTTGATTTTAGAGCTTTGTTGTTTAAAGAATATCGCTTGCTGGTCCATTGGAGCTGCTTCGAGATCCTTATTGATAAGTGCCCAAAATCGCTGCTTGCAGCGGCTATACTCGTTAAAGAGGTATCTTGTTAATGCCTGTTTCATACATGTGAACTTACAATTTTTTTATCGATCTTTTGGCTTTAGGCTAATGAAAAGATGTTGGAATACTAAGTTTTTTTTACAAAACGCCTAGTTTTTTAGCTACAAGCACAGTAACAAAAACTGGATATTTGGCATTAAAGACATTTTACCTTATCTTTTAAACAAGATAACCCATCTAAAAAAATCATCTTCTAAATATTGATTCAATATCAAAATAAAAAACATGCGCAGTCTTTTAATTTTTTGTTTATGTTTAATGACATATTACAACTCTTCCTTATTTGCGCAAAACTATCCCCAAGATTTTGCCAGTTTAGATAGCCTTTGGCTAGAATATGAGGCGGCTTATGATTTTGAGCAGGCACTCCCTTATGCTATCCGAACCGTAGAGGCCGCTAAAAGAGCGTTTGGAGATACAGACAGCATCTACTTAGAAGTCCTCAACAGCCTTGTAGTCTTAAAAATAGCACTTTCTCTTGATACAGAAGCTATTGAGCATGCTAAAGAGGTGGTGGCACACTGTAAATCCATTGAAAGTAGAGAAGGACAGCTCGCCTATGCTACGGCTTTATCCAATTTGGCAACAGCCCAGATGGAATTGGATGAATTTGAGGAGGGGATTTTATTACTCGAAGAATCCTTGAATATTCAAGCAGCACTTTTAGGCAAAGAAAACCTAGATTATAGCACCACTTTGGCCAATTTAGCGCAAAATTATATTCACCTAGGGCGTAGAGAAGAAGGAATTACCCTGCAGGAGGAAGCTTTACGCATAGAGCGTCAATTTTTAGATCCTGATGATGAAGAATTACTCATCAGTTTAGATAACTTAGCAGTTAGTGCTGCTGAAATAGAGCAAAATGCCAAGGCAGAGCAAGTATACAAGGAAATACTAAGTATTTGGGAGGAATATGGAAAAGAGCTAAGTCCCACCTATGCTGTTATTTTTAATAATATGGCTTATTTCTTTGAAGAACAGGGAAAGTTGGAGCAAGCTGAACAGTATTATCAACTCTCTGTAGATATGCAAAAGGAATTGGTTGGAACAGAACATCCTTCCTATGCCTTTAGCCTTGCAAATTTGGTAGTTTTTCAGACCCTGCAAAAGCAAAACTATGCAGCAAGTGTTCCTGTATATCAACGCATTGTAAAAATCTACAAAAATAGTCTAGGTGTGCAGCATCCAGATTATATACGTGCAGTAGGCAATCTCTCAGCACTTTACTTGGATCTTGAAGCTTATGACAAAAGTTTGGGGTTGGCACATGAAGCCATCTGTCAATTTGCTAGGGTTAGTCCTCAAAAAGATACCTTTGCACAGGTACTAGCCTTAGTGGAAGAGGGCAGTTTTCAAAATTTTAGCGAGGCGATTAACTTATTTTTGATGATGGCCGATATTTATGGAAAACGCTATGATGCCCACCAACTAAGCGGTGATTTAGAAAAACAAAAGGTACTCCTCCAAGCACTCATGGCTTATGTAGATCGCATTCAACAAAGTTTTGCTAATGATGAAGACAAACTTGCCGTCTTAAAATCGGTGACAGAGGTCGCCGCCCTGAGCTTAGAAAACCTGTCTAAGCAGCAAGATCTCGAATTTGGACAAGCCTTAGCACTGATGGAGAAGAATAAATCAGCACTCCTGACGGGATCTATTACAAAAAGCAAACATGGTGCAAATCATTTACCTCAGACCATTAGTGATCAAGAACAAAGTTTAAAACAAGAGCTGAAAACATTACAGGCTGCCCTAGCTCAAGCTAGAGGCAATAAGAATCAGCAAGAGGTGGAAGCTTTGCAATTGGCTCTAGTAGAACAGTATAAAAAACAAGAGCTCTTCTTAAAAAAGTTGCAAAAAGAATATCCAACAATGCAGCCTTAAAATATCAAAAACAACAGCTTGATCTTAAGCAAATCAAACAGCAAATTTTAGAGCCCCAAAATGCCCTCCTCTCCTATTTTATTTATGGAGATAATTTTTGGCTGTTGGTACTCACAGAGGAGCAGGAACAACTAATTAGACTAAAACTTGATGTAAAAACATTTGAAAAACAAGTCGCTAAGCTTCATCGCAGTTTGAGTCAATACGACCTCATTAGCGCAGAGAGCAGTAAGAAAGATTATATTGAAAGTGCCCATTTCTTTTATACCCAGCTCATTGCCCCCGCCCAAGAAATCCTAACAAACAAGGAGTCATTGATTATTATACCTGATGGTTTATTGGGGCAACTTCCTTTTGAAACCTTTTTGAAAAGCCCAGCACAGCTAGACGATCCTTACAGCAAGATGGACTACCTTCTCCATCATTATCAAATTAGCTATAGCTACTCGGCGCAGCTATTATCAGAAAATATGAACAGCTCTCGCCCCAGCAATAATAGTAATATTTTCGCCATAGCAGCCAGCTATGAAGGGAGCGCACCTACAGCGAGAGAACGTTCGGCCCGAGCACAGATGCCCCGAAAAGCGCTACAACCTTTGCCTGCGGCAGCCATAGAAGTAGAGCAGTTGGCAAAACAGCTTGGTGCAGAAACTATTGTTGGGGCTCAAGCGAATGAAGCAGTGTTTAAATCCAAGGCTTCGGACTACCAAATCATTCATTTAGCCATGCATGGTCTACTCAATGAGCGAAACCCTATGCTGTCTAGTCTAGCCTTTACCGAAAATGGCGATCAGGGCGAAGATAACTTTTTGGAAGTGCATGAAATTTCGGCTATGCAGTTGTCGGCAGAGTTAGTGGTACTTTCTGCTTGCGAAACAGGCTATGGCAAGTTTCAACAAGGCGAAGGGGTGATGTCCTTGGCTCGTTCTTTCATGTATGCGGGAGTTCCATCTTTGGTAGTAAGTATGTGGCAAGTGAATGATGCAAGTACGGCCATTATTATGAATCAATTTTATCAAAACCTACAACAAGGAGATAATAAAGCTCTAGCCTTGCAGCGTGCCAAACAGGTGTACTTAGAACAGGCCGCTAAAGACAATCCGCTAGCAGCGCATCCTGCATTTTGGGCGGCATTTATCCAGCTGGGAGATGAACGTGCCTTAGATGTTCAAGCGACCTCAGCAACAGGATCTTTCTGGTGGTGGGCTTTGGCTATTGGGGGAATGCTTTTGTTGGGTTTAGTTTTTTTCTTTTTGCAAAAGAAAAAGCGGGGCTAGTGCTTGGCAATTTGCAGCAGCCGCTGAGCGGCTGCTGCAAGCTGCTCATAAGAGGTATAACCTCGACTTATAGCATAGTATTGATTTTCTACTTTGGCGAGCACCGTAGGAAAGCCACTCACCCCAAAATTACTTACTCGTAAAAACTCAGCATTCGTACTAGTAACCACCCGCAGATCCTTCAAGCGTTTCACCATTGCAGCAGCATTCAACCCAAAATCCTTAAATAATTTCAGATAGGTAGCTTCTTGGTTTAAATCCCATCCCTTCTGATACAGAGCTTTGAGGAGATGATCTGCAAAGAGTACCGCCGATGCAGGTTTTTCTTGCTTTAAAATCGTCATAGCTCTTGAAGGCAGTTCAGAACTAAAAATTTGCGTTCCTTCCTTGAGCACCCCTTCGGTAAAGGCCTTCCCAAACTCCACCCCACTACGAGATTCTACCTTAGGATAAGCCAACCTGATATAAGCCGCAACTTTCCCTATAGGCCCAACCCTATCCCCTAGCACCATCCCTCCAGATAGCACCTCAAACTCAAACTGGGTCTGGTAGTTCTGAAAAAACTTTTTCATTACAGGACTAAAGCCATAACACCAACCACAAAGGGCATCATATATATAGATAATTTTAATAGACATTTGTGTACTCGTTTTTCAGTAATTTAGCAAAAGTATCAAGAAATCGAGGACTGCACTTATTTTGCTTGTTAAGTATATGTTAGATTCTAAATCCTCATTTTAATGTAAAACATCAGCACCTCTTATTCCTGACAAAAGTCGAAACTCTAACAGGACTAGCTTTTCATAGGATCTTAAAATCGAATAGCGCCTTAAAATTCAACAAAAAATTGTACCTTGTTGTTGTCAATCTCCCCTCAGTCAAAGCCCCTTCATTCTTATGGTCTAATACATTCAATCCTATCATATATGATCCGTTTTTATAGTAAAACCGCAGCCTATTTTATCCTATTCCTCAGCCTTTTATTCTTAACTACCTCTGTCTACGCCCAAAAGCGTAAAAAACCAGCCAAAATTAATACAGATACAGCCGTCACACTTTATCCAGAAAAGCTGTATGATGCCTTAGAATGGCGTTGCATTGGGCCTCATCGTGGGGGACGCTCTGCAGCCGTAACGGGGGTAGCAGGCAAGCCCAACCTCTATTATATGGGAGCTACTGGTGGGGGGCTTTGGCGTACAAAAGATGGTGGGCAGACTTGGGAAAATATTTCTGATGGCTATTTTGGAGGATCTATTGGAGCAGTGGAGGTAGCGGCATCTGACCATAATGTGATTTATGTAGGAGGAGGAGAGGTCACTGTACGTGGGAATGTTTCTTATGGTTATGGTATGTACAAATCGGTAGATGCTGGAAAAACATGGACGCATATAGGCTTGCCCAACAGTCGGCATATTCCTCGTGTCCGGGTACACCCCAAAAACCCTGATTTGGTTTATGCGGCTGTTTTAGGAGACCTTTTTAAATCTTCTGAAGAACGTGGGGTCTATCGCTCTAAAGATGGGGGTAAAACTTGGGAAAAAATCCTTTTTGCCAATGTTGATGCAGGGGCAGTAGATCTGATTTTAGACCCTAATAATCCAAGAATCCTCTATGCTAGTACTTGGCGGGTACGTAGAACCCCTTATAGCCTTGAAAGTGGTGGAGAAGGCTCTGCCCTTTGGAAAAGTACGGATGGCGGAGATACCTGGACCAATATTTCCCAAAATAAAGGTTTGCCCAAAGGGCTTTGGGGTATCAGCGGTGTCACGGTTTCCCCTCAAAACTCCGATCGGGTCTGGGCGATCATTGAAAACCAAAAAGATGGGGGTGTTTATCGCTCAGATGATGCCGGAGAGACCTGGCAAAGAACCAATAGCAGTAGGGCTTTGCGCCAACGAGCATGGTATTATACCCGTATTTATGCCGATACCAAAGATGAAGATGCGGTCTATGTAATGAATGTGGCCTATCACAAATCTACGGATGGAGGAAGAACCTTCAAAGCGGCTTACGCTCCTCATGGCGATCATCACGACCTTTGGATTGCTCCCGAGGATAATCAACGCATGGTCATTGCCGATGATGGTGGAGCTCAGGTGAGTTTTGATGGAGGGGAAAATTGGTCAACTTACATGAATCAACCTACGGCTCAATTTTATCGGGTGACCACCGATGAGCATTTTCCTTTTCGCATCTATGGCGCACAGCAAGATAATTCTACCATCCGCATTCTCAATCGCACAGATGGGGGATCTATCGGAGAAAGTGATTGGGAAGCTACGGCTGGTGGAGAAAGCGCGCATATTGCACCTGACCCTAAAGACTTGGATGTAGTAGTAGCAGGTAGTTATGGGGGTTATCTTACCCGTTACAATCATAAAACCAAAGACCGACAAGCCATCAATGTTTGGCCCGACAACCCAATGGGTTATGGTGCCGAAGGGATGAAATACCGCTTTCAATGGAATTTCCCTGTCTTTTTCTCTCCTCATGACCCCAATAAACTTTACACGGCCTCCAATCATCTGCATGTAAGTTATAACAGCGGACAGTCTTGGGAATTGATTAGCCCTGATCTGACCACCAATGATTCTTCTAAAATGGTCTCTTCGGGTGGCCCCATTACAAAGGATAATACAGGAGTGGAATACTATTGTACGATTTTCGCTGCGGTGGAATCTCCTTATGAAAAAGATTTACTTTGGGTGGGTTCTGATGATGGATTAGTGCATGTTTCTAAAAATGGTGGTAAGGATTGGAATAATGTAACGCCTCCTAATATGCCCGAATGGATGATGATCAACTCTATTGAAGTAGATCCGCATAAAAAAGGTGCTGCTTATATTATTGGAACACGCTACAAATTAGGAGACTACCAACCTTATTTATATAAAACGGAAGATTATGGCGAAAGCTGGAAACTGATAGTAAAAGGTATTGACAAACTGCATTTCACTCGAACATTAAGAGCCGACCCCAAACGAAAAGGGCTTTTGTATGCTGGTACAGAGTCTGGAATGTATATCTCCTTTGATGATGGTGAGAACTGGCAGCCTTTTCAGTTGAATTTACCCATTGTCCCAATTACAGATTTAGCCATTAAATACAATACCCTCATTGCGGCAACTCAAGGACGTAGTTTCTGGATGATTGATGATCTAACGGTTTTACACCAATTAAAGGATGAACTTAAAGAAAAAGACTATCACCTTTATACCCCAATGGGTTCTTACCGTATGGGTGGTTATCAGAATAAAAAAGTAATCAAAAAAGCAGGAGTCAACCGAATGGGGGGAGTAATGGTCCATTATTATTTGGATACTATTCCAGCCGATTCGGTAAAAGTGACCCTTTCATTTCATGAAGCTAATGGAAATTTGATTAAAGCATTTTCCAACAAACCCGATAAAGCGGCTGAAGAAGGCAAATTGCCAGAATTTAAAGTTGGTGCCAATGTTTTTTCATGGGATATGTACTATCCTGGAGCGAAAAAATTTGATGGTATGGTGCTTTGGTGGGCTGGCTTGGGCGGCCCAAGGGCCGTACCTGGAGCTTACAAAGTTAAGTTGAGCATCGACTCTAGTTATCAGCAAACAGCGTATTTTGAAATTTTGAAAGATCCTCGTACGCAAGCTAGCCTCAAAGATATGCAAGCGCAATTCGACTTCATTCAGGCCATCAATGCCAAAGTAACCGAAGCCCATCAGGCTATTATCGATATTCGAGATGTACGCCAGCAAATGAATGCATTTACGAGTCGTTTAGACCAAAAAGACTCCACTTATCAGGAAATTTTTGACCTACAAACCGAGATGGATTCCATTATGGCAAAAGTTGAAAAACGTTTGTATCAAACCCAAAATAAATCCAACCAAGACCCCCTCAACTTTCCTATTAAGTTGACCAACAAGTTGGCACATATTGCCTCTTTGACTGCTATGGGTAATTTTGCACCGACCCAGCAGGCTCAGACGCTCAAAAAAGAGTTGGAAGCAGAAATTGACGGAGAGCTAAATGATTTTTATCGGGTAAGAGATGAAATGCTACCTAAATTAAATCAGTTGATTAGAGAAAAGCAAGTAGATCTAATTCGACTAAAGGAGTAACTAAACCATCTCATCCAATTCATCTTTAAAATTCATAGCGTTGGTAGCGGCTAGTTCTCGCTGCCAACGGATGTAGCCTATGATGGCAACGACTACGTAAACCCCAAATAATATAGCATAGAAATGCCCTCCCCTACTCCAGTACAAGTAAATAGATACAGCATCAATCACTACCCAATATAGCCAGTTTTCCAAAATTCGGTAGGCGACCATTAGGGTAGTAATGAGTGCAAAAACCGTAGTAAAGGCATCCACATAGGTAGCAGCAGCTTGAGTCGATTGTTGAAACAGCCAACCAAAGAAAAAGGTCGAAAGCCCTCCAAAAATCATAATCCAAATATGAGTGCGGAGCGAAAGGCTAACAATAGGTTGGGCAGCTTTACCCTGCTTGGCACTCCAAGTCCACCAACCCCAAAATCCTGCAAGTACATAAAACCCTTGTAAAAAGGTTTCGATATACAAATCTAAAAAGAAAAAAACCGAGTACATGGTTAGGCCACTACTTACAATACCAAATGCCCAGCAAGCAATATGATTCCGAGCCACCAAAATAACGTAGATGATCCCAGTGAGTACCGCTAGAATATCAACCCAATGGGCCTTAGCCACAAAATTGTATAACACATCAAAGAATACTTGCATAGGCTTTTCTTTATCCCAATTTTTTCAAAAGCATCCATTTTAAGATCATGGGCTGATAAAATAAGATTTTTAATTAAATTTGTAGCAATCAATAGCTATTCAATGCTCACCAACAAATATAAAGTACCAAAACACAAGCGAAAAAAAGAGCTACCTGTCAATCGGCAGTTTCAGCGTATCAATAAGTATATGCGCAGTATTAGCCTTGCGGGTATGGTTTTATTTGGCACCATGCTCCTAGGCATTATTGGATTTATGATCATTGATGGTTATAACTTTACCGATGCTTTTTATATGACCATCATTACCCTCTCTACGGTGGGGTATGGAGAGGTCAAGCCCCTTTCTTTTAATGGTCGTTTATTTGCTTCTTTTCTTATCATTTTCAATATAGGTATTTTTGCCTATGCAATTTCGGTACTATCTTCCTTCATTTTTGAAGGGGATTTGCGTAAATTTATGAAAGATTATCGCATTTATAAAAAAGTTCAAAACTTGAAAAGCCATACGATTATATGTGGATTTGGCCGACATGGCCAAGAAATCGCAGATGCCCTTCAAAAAAACCGCATGCCCTTTGTCATTATTGAGCCAGATGATGAGCGGGTCAAACTCATTCGGGACGAAGGTTATTATTTTATAGATGGGGATGCGACCAGTGATCAGATTTTATTGGAGGCGGGCATTGAAGATGCTCGAGCCATTGTCATTACCTTTGGGGAAGATGCTTTCAATGTGTATACGGTACTCACTGCCCGACAGCTCAATCCCAATTTGCGC
>CAZOLU010000072.1:0-242 GCA_964580485.1 uncultured Saprospiraceae bacterium
GAGGTAGTACTACACCAAACAAACATTATTCATTCTAAAAACTAAAGACTATGAGTGCGAAAGAAAAGAAAAATAAAAAGCGAGGTCTATTTTTTGCCCTGTTCTTCAACAGCGTTATCGTTGCACTTTTGGCACTACCTATCATTGAGTACATCGATCAAGCCGACTTAGGGCTTGAGGTGGCAGAAATTGATGAGCAAAAGATTTATACCGAAATTCCTACAGAATTTGAGATCAATCAG
>CAZOLU010000072.1:252-1858 GCA_964580485.1 uncultured Saprospiraceae bacterium
AATCAGCAAAATAGCAATAGTACTTCAAAACCTAGTCCAGCACCAAGATCTGAACCTACACCAGAGCCAGATCCCAAGCCTGCACCAGAAGAAGAGCCTAAAGAAGTGGTAGTAGACGAAAACAGTGATGAAATCCCTGTTCCCACTCCTGAAACACCAAACAATAATGAGCACATTAAGCCTGCACCTCCAAAGCCTGCGCCTAATCCTGCTCCATCTCCCAACACCAATACGAATGGGAATGGCAGTAGCCCAATCAATAGCAACGGGAATAGCAGCGTTTGGTCAGATGACAATGGCAATGGAAAATTCAGTCGTGAGGTGGTACATAGAGATAGTCGCATCAAGGGCTTGACCAAAGAGCATGGAACAGTTGTTATTCGACTAGCTGTAGACCCCTATGGCCGTGTTCTTGGTACCAAATATCAAAAGCATTTGTCTAGCATCAAAAACGATAAACTAGCTAATGCTGTGATGCATTATCTCAAAAACTATCGTTTTAGCCGAGACTCCAAAGTAAGAGTAACTCAATACTGTGATTTTACGATTACTTTTGATCTCAACAACAAGGTACGTACCAAGATGAAATAACGTTGCCCTTAGTTCTCTTTATATATAGAAAGCCCGTCTCAGGCCTGAAGGCCGAGACGGGCTTGTTATTAAGTCCTATGCTTACTGCTTCAAGAAACGCTTGCTATAGATTTTTGGGCCTTGACTGATTCTAATGAGATACATCCCTTGAGGCAGATCCGCTACATTCAAGTGAATTTGATTCTCACCGCCATCAATATCCAATTGCTGGGCATAAGTAACCACCTGCCCTACGGCATCATAGACCTCCAAGGTGATTTGTCCCTCATAGATCGCATTATAGGTAATATTTAATCCCGACTTCACAGGGTTAGGTGCCAAACTAATCGTTGAAGGCAGCTCAACACCCATATCAACAGCTACCACTTTGGATGCTTGACTTGTACCATCATAATCTACGGCAGTAACCCGGTAGTAGTTGTAGGCTTGGAGAGGTTGCTCATCTAGATGATTGTAGAAGCTGGTTTCGGTAGTAGTACCCGCCCCTTTTGTACGTCCAATTTCAGAAAAAGAAATACCATCCGCAGAACGTTCTATCATGAAATAGTCATTATTCAACTCCGTAGCCGTAGACCAGCGCACCCGAATATTATCTTCTTCGCGCTCCGCAGTAATATCTAAAAGTTCCACAGCCAAGGGTACTGAATTAGGATTCCCAAAACCAAAGCCAGAAAAGCCAGAAGAAAAGTTGGCAGATAGGGTTACATCAGCACCAAAGGTACCAAGTACTGCAGGGACTACCTCAATATTAAAAGAAGTATAATTTCCTGCATTTACTGCACTAATAGGTTGATCTCTTACCTTTACAATATGTAGGTCATTTCGACTGTTGCCCGTAGCTGCCTCCCAAGCTGCAATTTCCGCCTCTGTAAAGTAGAAGGTCACATTATAAGTTCCCGAAGAGTTATTGACATTGGGGTTAATATAAAAAGTTTTGGCCATGAGGTAGTTGGACGTATTGTTGTCCCAAAATGGAGCTGCAGGATTACCTACGTTTGGTTGATCTCGATCGACC
>CAZOLU010000072.1:1868-6973 GCA_964580485.1 uncultured Saprospiraceae bacterium
ATAGTGGTACAGCCATAATTCCAAGCGGAAGTATTCTCGATCGTTCCCATCACATCCCCTGAAGTAGGATCATAGAAATGCACGGTTTCATTAGCTCTTACAGGCACATCTCTAGGAGTCGGAGTATTAACTAATTCCTGAATACCTGTATTGATTTCTCCATCTACACTTATATTATCAATACACATCCCATAGGCCCAGTCACCTCCATCATTATAATGAAAGCCAATAATAACATTGGGTTGCCCCAAATACCCATTGAGGCTAAGCGTATTTCCAGTCACCCAAGGTGTTCTATAATTCCCACCCCCCAAATTCACACTCGTATTTGTAATCGTACTGATTGTAGTCCAAGTAGCTCCACCATTCGTAGAGATGCGCACTTCACCAACCTCATTGCCCACATCAGCAAAAGCATGGTCGAAACTTAGGGTAGCAGAAGTATAGCCCACTAAACTAAAAGGAGAAGAGAAGAGCAAATCATCCGACTTATCACAATTATTTCCACACACATCGTCATTGGTCAACGCAAATTGCCCCGTATTGCTAGCATCTGTCTGCCAAAAGCCCCCAGCAGTTACCGCAGTTTCATTGCCCAACACAAAGTCATTTGGTGTATTCCCTGAAGTAGCAAAACCATTAGCCCCCGTTTCAAAATCAGCAGATAATATATTTATGGTAGACAAAGGATTTGGAGCAAAATCATCCTCACTGATATCAATATCATGATCTGCCCCATCGCCAGTAGCCGCCACTGCATCACCTGTGGTCGTTACCGTAAAGCTCAAGTTGATCGTTTCATTAGCTTCCACTACCCCATCATTATAAACTCGAACGGTCACCTGCTGATTGGCCGTAGAGCCTGCGGGGAAAACTAAGGATGTAGGAATAATTTCATAATCTACGGCTCCTCCCGTTGCTGTACCTGTGGCATTAAAAGTAACCGTAGCATTGGCAGAAGCCCCCATAGAAATTTGAAGATCTAGGGTAATATCCTGAAAACCACAATCCGTCCCTTCCGAAACCACCGTACTATTCGGATTTACAAAAGAGATCGTTGGCGCAGGCACCCCACATTTAGTAGAGGAGGGCAGTTCTAAACGGCGTGGCGAAACCGTAAACACGGTTCGAATACGGGTTCTTTGATCCGCCGTAAAGATATTCATACAGTTATCATCGGTATAGTCCATATAGTTTTCCACCATATCCGGAGTACCGCAGGAAGAATGATTAGGACAACCATAGTTGGGATTATCAGAATCGGGCGTATCCCCACAAAAATCATCTTGGGCGCAAGGACCATCTCCCCAAATATGGCGCAGCCCTACCCAGTGGCCAACCTCATGTGTCAAGGTACGACCTCGATTATACGGTGGGGAAGATCCAGGGTTAGCCATAGAACCTACGGTTCCAGCACCAACCACTACCCCATCTGTGCTAGCAGCACCACCAACTCCAGGCATACCAGGTAACCCAGAGCCGTCAGGAAACTGCGCATAGCCCAACAACCCACCTTGCAGTACCCCTACCCAAATATTTAGGTATTCGGTAGGTGGCCAAATCGTATTCGCTTTGATGCTTGTTCCCCCTTCAAAATCATTGAGGCGATCAAAAGGACCATTCCCATAAGTACTAATGCGATTGATCCCAGGTTCTGGCATAATGTTATCCGAAGGATCTAAGGTCGCTAAACAAAATTCAACTTCTATATCCGAAGCAGCAGGATCTGTACTGCCAGCCAAATTGCGAAAATCAATGTTGAGCTGGTCAATCTGAGCTTGAACGAGAGCCGCAGGAAGATCGGCAGGCCCACCAGGATTGGAAAGGAGATGAAAAACCACTGGAATCGTCAGCAGAGGATCTCGATAACCCCCATCTACACGCGATTTATGATCCCGTACCAAAGGAGCCAACCAATCTTCAAAATCTTCCAAAGTCCCTCGCTCTGGATACATAAGTCGAGACTGCCGATCAGCCTCCATCGTTCCACATCGAATATGCCCCGAGGGAGTTAAGGCCGAAGAATCAACAATAATAGTCTTCTGCTGCCCCCAACTAATGGTCGTTGACAGAAAAAACAAAGCAACTAGAGTAGTGTAAATAAGCTTCATGTTTTGGTGTTTTGTAGTAATTCTGGAAAAGAGTTGCGGAGGGACGACCAATGTCTTACAAAAGTAAAGCTAAAAATATAATTTCCAAAATTAAATCAGAAACAATATAATTCTCTGTAAGAGACTATAAGGTCAAACTGATAACTCAGCTCAAACCGACATAGTAAAAACAAAATAGGGAACAGTTGATATCATAGATCTCAACATATTGAAACTCCATTCCACATAATTTTGTTCAAAAATTTCACAATAAGCCCTTGGAATACTTATTTTGATGGCGAAGAATCCAGAAAAACCATAAAATTGAATAACTATGAGTTTTATAGAAGAATTACGATGGCGAGGACTTTTGCAAGACATGACCGAAGGTTTGGAAGAAGAAATGGCCAAAGGCCCCATCAAGGCCTACATTGGTTATGACCCTACCGCACCCTCTCTGACCATCGGCAACTTGGTGACGATTATGCTTTTGAAACATCTTCAACTAGCTGGGCACCAACCCATCATTTTACTTGGAGGTGCAACCGGGCGCATTGGCGACCCCTCTGGAAAAGATAAAGAGCGCCAACTTTTAGACACAGAAGTATTGAAAGCCAACATTGCCCGTTTTAGAGCACAATTCGAGCGGTTCTTCGATTTTGAAGGACCCAATGCCGCCATGATCGTCGACAATTACGACTTTTACAAAGAGATGAGCATCTTTGAATTTCTCCGAGATATTGGAAAAAACATCACCGTCAACTACATGATGGCCAAAGAGTCAGTCAAAAATCGCATCCAATCGGAAGCAGGCATCTCTTTTACAGAGTTTTCTTACCAGCTCATCCAAGGCTATGACTTTCAACACCTGTACGAAAAGCACAACTGCATTTTGCAAATGGGAGGAGGCGATCAATGGGGCAACATCACCAGTGGTACGCACTTTATTCGCAAAGCAGGTGGAAAAGGCTATGGCCTTACCTGCCCCCTATTGACCAAAGCCGATGGCAAGAAATTTGGAAAATCTGAAGAAGGAAATGTATGGCTAGCCGCCGACATGACCTCCCCCTACAAATTCTATCAGTTTTGGCTCAATGCTGCGGATCAGGATTTACCAAAACTTCTTAGGATCTTTTCCTTGAAATCTAAAACAGAGATTGAGGAACTTGAAAAAGAGCATGCTGCGAATCCCAATGCCATTAAAAAACTATTGGCCGCAGAACTCACCGAAAGAGTACATGGACCAGAGGGACTAGCCCGAGCAGAGCGCGCCACAGAAATTACCTTTAGCAAAAAGTTGAAACCTGAATTTCTTGCCGCTTTGAGCCCTGAGCAATTTCAAGAACTCAGCGAGGACCTCGATGCTTTTCAGATCGAAAAATCTAGCCTAAGTGAGGGCTTGAGCATTGTAGACTTGTTGGCAGGACAACACAGCTCTTTGCAATCTAAAGGAGAAGTACGCCGTGCGATTAAAAACAATGCCATTGCGCTAAATACGATCAAAATTAACAATGCAGAGCATTTGGTACAAGTCAAAGACCTCTTGCATGAGCGTTATCTCTTTTTGCAGAATGGCAAGAAAAATAAGTTTATTGCGGTGGTGGATTAGGGGCCCCCTTTAGGGGCGCTACGGTCACTAGCTGGCGGCCCAGAGCTAAGGCTCTGGTCTGCCGCTCCTCCGCTGCGCTTGAGGAGCGGCACTAGTTCCCATCGCTTTGCCTGCTCGTAGGCTTGAAAATTTTCGGATCAGCACTTTGAGTTCACTGTCCTGAAAGTAATTTTATGCATCTTTTTTGGAGAGCGCTGAAAGTGCGACATCCAAGCTGCGAGGCGGTGAAGCCCCTCGCACAGCATTATGCCATTACTTTACGGACGCTGTATTGAGTTCACCTTAAACCCTGGCTTGATGAGCATACATTTTCTAAAACGCAATTTCATCCCCAAACACCCAACAGATCTAGATGCCATCGCAGAACTCGAAAATACCAGTTGGCAGATTCTAGAGCCCTATGCTATGGAACTGCTAGAATGGCTACAAGACCTCAGTTGGGCAGTTGCGCCTCCCATCCTCAAGTATCTGCAACCTCATATTTTGCAAATAGAACAAGAGTTGATCCAGATCTTGAAAAGCGATGCTAGCCAATGGAAATACAACCTTGTACACACACTTTTGATGGAGCTTGAACTTAACGAGCGCTCCCCTAAAATCCAGCAAAGCCTAGCACAATTGGCCTACCGTCCTAGCCTATCCGATCAGCAAACCCAGGTAGACCGCCTAGCCCAAGAACTTTTGGAAGCTAGTACAGATACTGCCTACCAGAGCATTCGTTTTGAGTTGGTCGGCAGCAGCCCCAGCGCATTAGAAAAGATCTGGACTGAGCTAAAACAAGCACTTCCCAGCATTCAGCAACTCAGTCTGCAAATCGGGCAATATGCTAACAATGAGGATTTTTCGCAACTACTGCAAGACAAGACCCAACTCCTAGAAGCCCTCTATCATTTGCAAACGCAATATGCAGAGCAACTGCTAGGCTTCCAATCTCGTTATTGTTGAAGGCTTGGGGTAGTTTGATGAGCTGCCAATACCATTGCATATATTTAGCTTTTGTTGTGCGAAGTAAAGTTTGAACAACATAAAACAGCGGCGAACAAAGCTTTGGTTCAAGCACTCATTGAAGATGTGTTAATGGGTAAAAATCCTAATAAAATTACAGATCATATCAGTGCTGAACAATACGATCAACACAACCCTCAAATCAAGGATGGACTAAGTGGTATCCTAGAAGCAGTAGAACAGCTTAGTGCGCAAAATAATATGTTCAAATATCAAAAAATTCACAAAATACTAGGAGAAGGTAATTTTGTCCTTGCTGTGAGTGAAGGCGAATGGCATGGAAAGCCACAGGTTTTTTATGATCTTTTCCGTGTATCTGATGGAAAAATGGTAGAGCACTGGGATATTATTCAGGAAATTCCAAGCGAAGGCCTAGCCAACGAAAATGGTATGTTTGGTTT
>CAZOLU010000072.1:6983-12860 GCA_964580485.1 uncultured Saprospiraceae bacterium
AGCTAGCTTTTGCGATTTGATACTTGCATGAAGCACCTCTCTCTTTCAGTTTAGAGAAGGTGCTTTATGCGTTTTAATATGACTATTTTCAACTTTCGACTTTAAGTATTTTTGGTTCCTCAGGACAAACAGTTATTTAGAAGCTTCTAAAAGCACAGGTACATTCTGTTCGATAATTAAATCTACCGCATCTACTAGATCTGTAGCAGCATTCAACATTCGATTAAAATCCGCTGCGTTTTTTCCTTGATCTGTAAAATTGATACAGCTACCCTCTAGATCTTTCCAAAGATAGATTACTTGCATAAGAGATGCATTCAAACTTGCCTGTTCTGTGGTTTGAAACAGTAATTCTTGTAGCTGAGCCTCATAAGCTATAATTTCACTTCTCAACTCAGAACTCTGCAGATTAGCTTCATAGCCCCAAGCATAAGCCATATAGCAGAAAGCAATATGATATACTCGTTTATTTTGCTGATAAAGTTCCTGATAGAGATAAGCATTTTCAATGGCTGGACAAGTTGCGGCATAAGCCCCCAAAGCTTTTTCCAACTCCTCTTTTTTTAGTTCTAAAATTCGAAGTCTCTCATGATTTGGGTTTTTGTCTTCCAATAAAACTTTAAAATCTGACCACAACAACTCCAAGGTTTTAAGCTCAATTTGTGCCTGATCATGGGTTGAAGTCTCGGCATTCAAGATGGCTAAGTTTTGCTCAAACTGCTGCAAGGCAGATTTCATTTGCCGTTTGTGGTATCCTTTAGACTCGCCCAAGCCCAGCGCGACATAAGACTTCAAGAGATTTTCTAAAACTACATCTTGTTCCAAAACGATGATGCTTGAATTGGAATTAGACTGTGCTTGCAACATGCCAAATAGTAGCAAAAAAGTAAATAGGAAGCTATAGGTTCTCATATCTTTGAAAGTTTGGAAGAGCGATATCGCTGCTGTTCTATAAATTCTGTTGATGATAATTCAAAGATAAGGTGCTTGAGTCTGGCAAAAAAAGACCCAAGTCAGTTTTCAAGTTGATCTAACTCGCTATTCTATTTAGAGCATATTTAAGATTTTAGGTACTTATCGTCCATAGTTTAAGGCTCTAATCTCATTGATGCAGCAGCAGCTTAGTACACTGTGCAACATAAGGTCTTAGTTCTCCTCCAAAGTTAATTTAGCATCCGCTTCTAAGCCGTAAACCTCTAGTAGTACCAAACTTGCGAGTTCTACGGCCAGTTCCAGCTCTTGATCCAAGATAGCACTAAAGCCATACTGTTGGTCGACGATGCGCTCCATACTTTCGTCTTCGTAAATTGGGGTCGCCTCCATTTCGATGTCATAGTCAGCGAAAAGTGCTTTAGCACGCTCCAACTCCTCTTCGGAAAGCCCTTGGGCGGGTAGATCAAAAATTAGGGGTTCTTCGCTGCTTCCTGCAAATTGCACGAATTTCTGACTTTTAGGTTCTTCAATAATTAAAAAAGCATCTTGATTGGATCTGGCCAACAAACGCTCTAATGCGGCATAAATGAGTTGCTGATTTTTTTCGGAAAGCATAGATTTGGATTTAATGGTTCATTGGATCAACAATAGATTGGCAAAGTACAAGCTTTTTTCGGGATTTTATACTTAGGGTTCGTTAATTTTTAATCGCTAGAGTACTGAAATAAACAGGAGGCTGTCGAATCTTTTCCGACAGCCCCCAAAACCAATAACTTTAGCGTTTAGTGTTGTTGCATATAAGCTGTTAGAGCCTTTGTGCTCTCTTGAAAATCAAATAGGTCAAATACCCGACTGTAGTTATTTGGATCAATGGTACGGGTATAGGCAAACTTGGCAAAATCTAGACGATCATCCTCAAAATCAATGGTTTGCATAATTTCACGCACCTGCTGTACCGTCATACAATCTCCACTGAGTTGTTTTGCCTTAGCCAAGCGATCTTCAGGAAAATCTTCGGCTTTCAGCGTTTGGAGGAAGTTTTTAAAATCTATACCATCTTTGGTTTGACAAGGCATGTTGTTGTTTGAGAAATCATCGTTGGAATGTAGTGCAGGTTCTGTATGGATGGTCTCGCTATGATGATGATGGTCAATGTTGGTACCATCTACCGTAGTCGTAGTGGTCGTTCCCGAGATCGTTGTAGTAGTGGTCGTTGTGGTGGTGGTCGTACTAGTTCCCTGCAGAGTAGGATCTGTAATTGTAACCTCTACCCCATTAGGATTAACCTGCATTCCAAACTTTATTTCAGAGGGGTTGCTAGGGTTGGTTACGGTAGTTTCTTGCGTAGTAATGGTAACTTGGGTAGATGGGACAGGCTGCCCTGGATTTTCTACGCTTGGTTCAGTTGGAGTAGTAGGTACTTCTGTTTCTACCACAGTGGTGTTGGGTGGGGTTGGCTGAGGATCGGCTACTTGGGGACTGCCATAGTTGATCACTAGCTGATTGGGATTTGTACCACTATTGCCAATAGCTGCTACACCAAAAACTCTGAGTTTCAATCGATCTTTACGGTCTTTTTTGGCAATAAAAGTATACTCCTCTCCTGCTTGTGGATAGATTTTTTTGGTTAGTGGAGGATGATGGTTGCTAGAATATACCAGCTTTATTTGATATGCCGCTTCTTTGAGTCCAAGAACCTTTACATTGGTCGCCGGAGTCTGATTTTGATACTCTCCGTTAATTAGCAAATAAAAATGAGCACCATCTTCTGTAAAAACAATTAGATTGGATTCCTGTGCCTGAATATTAAATGCTATAAACATGAGCAATAATAAGGTGGTGAATAAACTTCTCATAGGGATAATAATTTAAGAATTTAGATTGTCAAAAAGAGCCATTTAAGGCCTGCAAATGACAAAGTTTTAGTGAGATAAATAATTCACTTCACCCCTCCCAAAGTTAGTGCCAAGTATACGGAGGTATATGTTAAAACACGCTACTTCCTAGCAAGTCATCTACAAGAGTTTTTTTTATCTTTGTATATCCTGTACAGCAAAAGCATCTACTTATGCGAAGTTTCCGTTTTTTTGTTCTATTGTTATGCTATGCCCTTAGCCTTCAGGCACAGGATGATTCAGAAGCATACCAGTCGCTAAGCTATCAAGCATTAGATAGTCTAGCTAAGTTGCAGTATCGGTCTGGGAAGTTCTCCCAAAGTATTGCATTGGCTGTTGTAGGTCGGCAAAAAGCCGCTGCCGAGTTTGGGTCTCAAGATTCCACCTATCTCAAATTTACCAAGCTACTTGGATATTTACATGCTAGGATAGGCAATTACAGCACATCTATTCAGCTGTTTGAAGAATTTACAGAAAAAACGACAAAACGCTTAGGAGAAAAAGATCCTCTAAGCATTAGCAGTATGAGCAATCTAGCAGTGCTTTACTTTCGCTCAGGCTACTATGAGCAGGCAGAGCAAGTTTTTTCTAAGATTCTAAGGCTACGAGAGGAACTATTCGGAAGCAATACTCCAGAATATACCAGAACTTTAGTAGATTTGGCAAACACACATTTTGCCTTGGGGAATTACAAACTGGCATTATCTCTACAATTAGAAGCCCAAACCTTTTATTTAAAAACCTATGGTGCTGAAAGTGAGGCCTATGCCAGCTTATTGAGAGATCTATCTGCCTTATATTATAAACTAAAAGATTACCCCAATGCTGAAAAAACTGCCCTTCAAGCCACTGCTTTATTCAAAAAGGTACTTGGCAATCAGCATCAAGACTATGCCAGTGCCCTAAGCAACCTAGCTTCCATTCAGCGAGAGATGAAAAAATTTGTTGCGGCAGAAGCCGCTTTCAAAGAAGTGCGCACAATTCATCAACAGATATACGGTACAGCCCATCCCGAATATGCCCTTGCCCTCAACAACCTAGCAGGCTTGTATTATCAAAGCAAGCAATACGAGGCCGCCCTCCCCCTTTTTCTGGAGTCAGAAAAGATTTATTTACAAAAACTAGGTCGCCAACATGAAAAATACCTCAATGCACAACGGAATCTTGCTCGCAACTACCTTGATATACAGAACTATTCCTTGGCTTGGGAGCGCATCTTTGGGCTTTGGCAAAACAGCACCGTAGATTCCATCAGTACTCAGCTGGACATACAGAGTATGGATCTACTGGAAAATGCCCAATATCATAGTAATCTGCATCTTGAGTTGGTGGTGGCCTCTTTGGAAACTGTAGATGAACTATTAAAACGAGATTCCAGTATTCAAAATTCTGCGGTTTATAAAATTAGGGTTGCCGATTTGGTAAGTACCTTGTTGATGCGCTTAAAAAATCAGGTCATTGATGAAAGCGACAAGCTGCGTATGCTGCGCCGAAGCCGCCGATGGCTCAATAGAAGTTTGGAACTCCTCGACCCCGAATCTTCGAGCGCCAAAGCCTTTCAACTCAGCGACCAGCACAAATCTGTATTATTGCTAGAAGCTACCAAAGCCAGTCAGGCCTACCGTTTGGGTAATTTTCCAGACTCCTTGTATCGTCAGGGGAAGGTATTGGAGCAACAACAAAATCAACTCAGTGCCGAACTCTTGAGTTTGAACAGCAATTCCCAGAAAGATAGCCTCCGAAATGAACTCAACAAAGTCAATCAGTCGATTGTAGATTTTCAGACTAAGGTGGAAAGCAAATACCCCCAATACTATCAATTAACCTACAAACAAAAGCCTCTAAATTTGGAGCAACTCCAACAGCTCTTGCCCCAATCTGCCTTACTGACCTATAGTATCGCCAAAGATCGGGTACATATTTTCAGAGTAGATGTTGCTGGCATACAATGGCATCAGGAATTTATTGCAGACAGTATTTTCAAAGCAAAGATCCAAGACTTTCACCAGCTTTTGAGCAATTACAAAGCACTAGTCAGCAATCAGTCTGAAAATTATAAAGCATATTGCGAGTTAGCCCATTGGTTTTATCAAAAACTGCTAGCTCCAGTGTTGGAAGGTAAAGCCCCAGTGGAAAATCTGATTATAGTTACAGATGGAGAGTTGGGGCATCTTCCCTTTGAAAGCTTTTTGTTTGAGGCTGCCAATGAAGATGACGACTATGCCACCCTGCCTTACCTCTTGAAGGCGTACAATATCTCCTATAATTATTCCGCCACGCTTTGGAAAGAGAATAAAGAAGCCCAGGCCCCCAAGAATAACGGTCAACTGCTTGCTATGGCAGCTCATTATGATGCTATTCCTAGCCCGTTATCAAAGGATCGGCTGCTGCTTACCCAACAACTTAGGGAACTCTTGCAACCCCTTCCAGCGGCCCGAAAAGAGGTAGAGGCTTTAGCAGCGCAATATCAAGGCTATTTTGCTTTTGATAGCTTGGCTTCAGAGCAGGTATTGATCACCCAAGCCAGCAAGTATGCCATCATCCACTTGGCGATGCATGGTTTGCTGAATGAGGATCGCCCGATGCTCTCTTCCCTAGCCTTGAGTGAGGATGGGAATCCCTTGCAGGATAATTTTTGGCAGGCTCATGAGATCTCTAAAATGGAGCTTAACGCAGATTTGGTGGTGCTGTCGGCTTGTGAAACAGGCTATGGCCGCTTTGAAACAGGAAATGGAATTGCAAGTTTAGCAAGAGCCTTTATGTATGCAGGAGTACCAGCACTAGTCGTTTCCCTTTGGCAGGTGAATGACCAATCTACCTCCATCATCATGCAGCATTTTTACAAGCATCTATCTAATGGAATGACTAAATCTGCCGCCTTACGTCAGGCTAAGCTAGATTATATTGAGATGGTGGATAATGATATTGCAGCGCACCCAGCGTTCTGGTCCCCTTTTATATTGATCGGGGACGAGTCGCCGATACAGCTTCAACAGAAGATCGGCTCTATATCTTGGTGGGGCTTGGGGCTTGGGGGAGTTTTATTAGT
>CAZOLU010000073.1:0-12659 GCA_964580485.1 uncultured Saprospiraceae bacterium
GAGTTGTTCCCGACCAGTACGCTCCCTGAGAATACCCAATAGACCAAGTCCAAAGTGCATTTCCTCCTGAGGGGTTAGCTCCATCAAAGATACTAGAGGTAGTCCAGCCCAAGCCAGCTCCAGCTAGGGTGTTGTTAGTAGAGGCGAAACGTCCTGTACTGTCAATAGTTGGATCGGAAGACCCTGCTCCCCAAAGAAGCGTTTGAGCGTTGGAACTGCCTGAAAGCCCTATGAAGGCAAGCATTGCTAACGCAGATTTTAGCCAGAAATTTGTAATTTTTCTCATGTTACGTTTGTTTTAATGAAAAAAGGATTCAATTTTAGATATAGGTTTTCTTTTGGGATAGGGTATTAAGACATTCTAATCATTTTTCATTACAAATGATTTACACAATAAAAATACGCAAAACTTTATAAAAAACAACTCCCGATAGGTCTTTTTTGTATATACAGCAGAGCTGAATTGTGGTAATTTGTAATTTGGGGAGGATATACAAAATAAAAAACAGCCTTGCTACATCATATAACAAGACTGTTTTAGAATATGTTTGAAATAAGCTAGGGCTTATTGCTTAACGATACGCTTGTTCACGATGTCACCATTTTCTGTGATGATCGACAAGGTGTAAACACCAGCAGGAAGTCTTGAAATGTCAAAAGTTTGCACTTCTTCCATTACATTGTCGCTGTTTACCATGTTGATAAGTGCTCCATTAACTGCGGTTAGGATATAACGAACATTAGTAACTTGCTCTAAGTTGATGCTTACATTGAATTGATCTTGTACAGGATTAGGAAATACCTCTACATCGAATTTATCAGCAGCAAGTTGGTCTACAGAAACGATAGTATTACCACCAATCTGTAATCCGATAGCAGGTACACCACCACCGATACTAGAACCAAAGTAAGGACCATAGCTATCCCAATCTGAACCAGCAGAAGTTTGAAGATTGTAAGGAGAAGGCCAAAGTGCAGGGTTGCCATAGAAAGTAGACATCCAGTAGTCTACATTCTGGAAACCAATTCCATGATTCACACCAGACTGAATTCCCTGTCCTACCGCTACGAGATAAACTTTACCAGGCTCTACCATAAAACGAGGAATCCCACCACGATTGATATCAATCATTTGTGCTTGAGAGAAGTGGAATCCTGTAGGGAAGTTGGTAATGGAGTCGATACCAATACCTACTAGGGTCAATTCACTTCCATCAGCCTCAATAAAGCCATCATTATTAGCATCGTCAAATTCAAAGATCTTGATATTGAATACTTGATTACCCAAAGTAGCAATATTGAATCCGTAGGTTACAGTATCGATGAATACAGAATCACCAGCTACAGTACCTGTTGGGAAATAGAACAAGGTACCCCATTCCCAAGCAACATGTGTAGAATCCACACCACCTGACCAAGAGAAGGGTGCAGAAGGATTGCCATTATTAAGGTCTACTCTTGAGTAGTATCCATCATTTTCAGTGATCCAGAAATTCTGAACCAATGAATCATTAGCAGAAGACTCATCAGTAGAATCATGAGAAAGTACATAAGTAGTTCTATAAGCACCGATAGTTGCCCAACTTACATCCGTAATATCCTCAGCATAAAGGCTATCTCTTACACCAGAGTAAAGGGTATCCATAATCATAATGGTATCCATATAAACAGAAGTCCAAGTACCACCATTATCACGCTCGATGTTCAAAGTTAACATAGGGTTGTTGCTAGGTGGAATATCAAGGTCACCCTCATTTCCTACACGTGCACCGAAGTAAAACTGACCAGCTTCAACCTGATTTTCAGGAAGATAGCGAGTATTTCCAACGAATACAGAAGTTTGAAGGTCACCATAAGTAGGACCATTAGAAATTACAAACCCAAGATCGTATGCAGGAGGATCTGGAACAAAAGTCTCAATGCTAATATCATCTACAGAAAAAGCATAAGAATCTCCTTTAAATTGGATGGCAATTTGAGCGGCAGTCAAGTTGGTAGCACCTTGTAAAGCAGGGCTAATATCTAAAAACACCCAACCTTCAGTAACAGCATTTTGCCCAGCATTCAATTCGTCTTTAGCGTTGACACGGATCCAAGGCTCGCCAGGACCAGTTGTAAACATAATATCTGTAGAATCTGAAGCAAATTCTACCAAACCACAATAGGCTTTGATGCGTAGTGTAGAATCTGCATAACCTGTCAAATCAATAGCAGGTGAAAGTAGGATTGCATTTTGAGGAACAATACCCTGCCCATAATAGAAATCACTATCAAACATCGCCACACCATCCGTCAAAGTTGGAGAGTTGATGTGTAAACCATAGGAAGACCCATAGCTACCAGCAGAGATTCCTGTAGTAGAATATTGCCAGTCGCCACCTAGGATCTGGACATTGGTCCATCCAGCACCTGCAAGGGTTCCATCTGAAGAAGCAAAGCGACCAATAGTGTCATGAGCCGTGTTGGCAGATCCAGCCCCCCAGACAATAGTCTGTGCATTAGCAGTAGTCGAAAAACCTACAACAGCAAGTATTGCAAGCATCGACTTCATTAAATAGTTAGTAAATTTTCTCATATTAAAATTTGTTTTAGGGAAATTTTCCCTTTTAAAAGAAAGTATAAGTAGTTGAAAGTTCTAAATAAAGACCTCTGAACAAAAGTAAGTAAAATTTTCTAAAAAGCAATTTTTCACTAAGCCTTTGTTAGAAGACCATAAAGGCTAAAATATAGGTCAAACCTAATGTTTGTACTGTTTTGTAGCTACTTTATTTTATATTGGGTGAGGAGTGTTTTAGAGTATTATCTACTCTGACAGGTGTTAATATTATCTTAACAAAGATAAAGCCAAGCTCTTATATTCACTTCAAAATGAGTAGATTCCTATTCTTTTTACAAAATTTAGACAATTCAGTGTTGTTAAAACTTAATTTTCCCTGCAGGCAGTACCGCAATATCAGAGCCCTTTGCCATAAACACAGAAATGGGATCTACAGCCATACAAGATGCAAAAGCTTCTCCATATAAGGCCTTGGCATTACAATAAATTTCATATTCTTGTACAGGGTAAAAGTCCCAACGAGGGTGTTCGACCTGATATTGAGAAGTGGTATTTTCATTGATTTTGGTATAGCCCCAATAATGTTCGGTAATAAATTCAGCTTCACTGCCCTCAGGTATAGCTTGTGGTGTTTTATCGGTTTTCACCTTGATGTAATTCCATTCTTTTTGAAACTTCCAATAATAACCAACTTCCAATCCATCTTCGGTTTCTACATCATGATGTTTCATGGCTAGGGTTTGGTAATGTTCTCCATAAACAGTATTGGCAACCTGAGTAATCATGAATTTAGGCACAATTTCTTTGACAAAAACCACCCCTCTACGCCACTCTTCCTCATGCTTATAGCGTACATAAAATCGAAGGTTGACCTCCTCAAAATTGCGGTGAAAAGGAATTGGGATACCCAACAATTTAGTTTTTAAAAACATAAAGCCGACCAAGCTAATATAACAGCGACCATCCCAAAAGTCTAGTTCGGTACCTTTAGGGACATAGGGTTTGAGGAGTTCGGGGTCGATCTCATAATTGGCCATAATGAGGTGATGCCAAGCTGCAGTGAGGAATTTTTTTGCCACAAGTATTGATTATTGTTGTTATTTTATAACATAAGCTACAAAAAAAGTAGGAATTTTTATCTTCACTAGCAAAAAAAAGCTGCTATGAATTTTCTTTGGGTATTTTTAGGAGGAGGCTTAGGTAGCCTCTGCCGATATGGATTGAGCTTGGCTTTGCCAGCAGCGGGGGCACAGGCTTTTGCCTGGGCGACTTTTACTGCCAACCTTTTAGCCTGTTTTATATTGGGCTTATTTTGGGGCTACTTGTCCAAGCAGGGGGACGGGAACTTTGCACAGACCATGAATTGCTTTATGCTAACGGGCTTTTGCGGTGGCTTTAGCACCTTCTCTACTTTTTCTAAAGAAAGTTTGGTCTACTTTCAGGCGGAAGCTTGGGGCTATTTGATTACGTATGTACTGTTGAGTTTGGCCTTGGGAGCTTTGTTTGTTTTCCTAGGCTGGAAGCTGTATCAATAGATTTACAAATTATACAAGATGAAAAAAAATAAAATTCTTATAGGGAGCCTCCTGGCGCTAGGGGCTTTAGGCACTTTGTACTTGATCGCAAGACTTTTGGGAGTCATACAGCTTTATAGTATTCCAACTTCTGGAAGTTTACCAACTTTAAACGTTGGATCTTATTATTGGGCAACCAATCTCAAGAAACCCCAGCTTTTGGATATGGTTGCCTATAAACATGAGTCGCCTAATTTTGGGAAGGGGATTTATATTCACCGACTTGTTGCCAAAGCCGGAGATGTTGTTGAGATCAAAGCAGGCGTCCTCTATGTTAATGACCTCAATATTGATAAGAATTTGGAGATATATAGGCTGTATAAACTTCCAGCTAAAAATGTCCGTATTTTACTTGATGATCATCTAATTCCCAGAGATGCTGTTGTGGATCAACGTTTTAATGGGAGTTTGGTAAATGAAAACACAAAAGTGTTGGTAACAGGTCCGCCCAATCTTTTTGATAAAATTCCAGAAGCGGAACTCATCATTACAGATAAAAATCAGGCGGATCGGGACAGATTTCATGAATCTCATTATGCCTACCCTGATGAAGATTGGAATATGGACTATTTTGGGCCTTTAAAAATTCCAGAAGGTTATTGTTTTGTAATAGGAGATAATCTAGGGAATAGTGCGGATTCAAGAACAGAAGGGATGATAAAAGCTTCGGATATCATAGGTGTTCTCTTTAAAAAGTAAACTAGGTTTTGAATAAGTTGAGCAAGAGCTTAGCCGCCTTAAAAGAGGACAATTCGCCCTTTAAGACTTTTGCTTCGATTGCTGAAAGCTGTTCCTGCACCGCAGGATGCTGCTGAAAGCGTTGTTTAAGCTGCTGCTCAATGGTTTCTTGCATCCAATATTTTGCTTGTTCGGCCCGTTTTTTCTGCCAAGAGTCCTGCGCTTGCATTTCTTTTTGGTAGCGTAAGATGCTTTGCCAAATGAGGTCTAGCCCTATTCCCGTTTGCCCGGAGCAAAGCTCTGCTTTGGCGATCCAGCCGCCAGCTTTAGGAGGGAAAAGATGTAAGGCATTGCGATATTGTCGTTTGGCAAGTTTGGCTTGATCGAGGTTAGGACCATCTGCTTTGTTGACGGCGATCAGATCAGCCATCTCTACCACCCCCCGTTTAATGCCTTGCAACTCATCTCCAGCATTAGGCAATAAGAGCAACAAGAAGAAATCAACCATGGAATGTACTGCAATTTCCGACTGTCCCACCCCTACGGTTTCTACAATAATCACATCAAAGCCTGCCGCCTCACAAAGTAAAATGGATTCTCGAGTACTGCGAGCCACCCCACCCAAGGATTTCCCTGCAGGGCTAGGGCGCACAAAAGCTTTGGGGTGCACCGAAAGTTTTTGCATTCGGGTTTTGTCCCCAAGAATACTCCCTTGTGTAAGCTGACTCGTTGGATCAATAGCAAGTACCGCCACCTGATGTCCAGCTTCAATCAACAACTGCCCGAAGGTCTCAATAAAAGTACTTTTCCCTACGCCTGGCGAGCCAGTGATGCCAATGCGAATGGAGTTGCCGCTCTGCGGCATACACTGCTCTACAATGGCTTCAGCCTTTTCTTGATGTGTAGGTTTGGTACTTTCTATTAACGTAATCGCTTGACTAAGCATCAAACGATCTCCCGCAAAAATCGCTTTTACAAAGTCTGCCACGCTGTGCTGCTTGCGTTTGAATCGTGATAAATTCTTAGGATTAAACACAGCCGTTTTTTCAGTACCTGGAGTAATATGCAAAGCCGACTTCTTCTCGTTTTTCTTCATAAAATAGTACCTTGTTTACAACCCTAAGTAGATGTTAATTAATTCTCAAAATTAAGCTTTCTAATGTATTTTGTATGATAATTGGATTCCTAAGGGTATTAGGAATATCCTCATTAAAACATTAACCACTATTATTGCACAGTAGTACGTTCACAAATAACACCCAAATGAAGTTAATAAAAATTAGTATAATCGCCGTATTTTTCCTCTTTTTACAATCGCCTACCTGGGCGCAAGATACCACAAAACTCCAAAAAATCAGAGATGGAGAGTTTCATGGTACCACAGAAATTGATGGAAAACTTATCCCTATTCTTATTATAGATGGTGATACCCTACCTACGATTAGTGCTCCCAATGTTGATGTTAGTAGAAAACGCAACTTTGAATCTAGAGATGAGCGCATGCGCTATCACAAGTGGCGACGCTATGCAGCAAAAGTCTATCCTTTGGCTTTAGAAGCGGTACGCCTGTACCGCCAAGTAGAGGAAGAAACGGCTGACATGAAAAAACGACAAAAAAAGAAGTTTACCAAAGCCAAAGAAAAGGAAATTACCCCCAAGTATGAGGAGGAGATCAAAGCACTGACCAAATCGCAGGGCTACATTCTCATCAAAATGGTAGAAAGAGAGTTGGATCTTCCCTTTTACCAAGTTATACAAACACTAAGAGGTGGCTGGCAGGCGGTCAAGTGGCAATCTATGGGGCGTATGTATGGCTACAACCTCAAAACGGGTTATAATTCCAATAAAGATCCTATTCTGGAAATGATTCTATCCGACTTAGATCTTTCTTATGAATACGATATGTATAATACCGATTGGGAAAATAAGGATAAATAAGTTTTTTAGCAATATGCTATACTTCAGCTATTCCTCTAATCTTTTAGGTGAATAGCTTTTTCAATACATGCCCTATTTTTTTTAGGAGAAAGTTCTAAATATTGATCTTTTGAAGTCAAAGCTCCGTTTTAAGGAATGAAGTACCCTTAAAGATCTCTTGTTTTGAAAATTATCAACATGCGTCTATTGTTTTTAATCCTTTTAGTACTGCTCAATTTAACATTTACAAATGCACAGGCTAAGTATGTCCCTCAAGAATTTATTGTACAACTAGCCCCTGGAGCCGAGCTTCGAGCAGTATTGCAAGACTTTGCTGAGGTTGAAGGAGTTGCTAGCCGCATGCGGCTACAAAAAAAACTAGTCCCCTCATCCAACATTCACCTCCTTCACTACGACCATACGGAAATCTCAGAAGAAACCCTGCTCCAAGCATTAAAGCATCACCCCCTAATCCTCTTTGCCCAACAGAACCACTATGTTGAAATGCGCTCAACCCTACCCAATGATCCCTCTTTTAGCAGTCAGTGGCAACATCTCAATACAGGGCAGCTAGGAGGAACCGTAGATATGGATATGAACTCTGATCTAGCATGGGATCTTAGCACGGGTGGACAAACTGCTTTGGGAGATACTATCGTTGTGGCTATTTTAGATAATGGTTGTGAACTTACGCATCCCGATTTAGCAGCCAATATCTGGTACAATTATGCTGAAATCCCCAACAATAATATTGATGACGATCAAAATGGTTATGTAGATGATTTTAAAGGTTGGAGTACGAATTTTAATGATGATAATGTAGATCAAAATGGAGGAGGCATTCAACATGGGACAGAAATTGCGGGGCTAATTGGAGCCGTAGGGGATAATAACCTGGGGGTCGCTGGAGTCAACTGGACCGTAAAAATGATGATTATTCGCAACGACTTCAACACCACCGAAGCCAATGTAATTGCAGCTTACAACTATGCCCTGCAAGCTCGTCGCCGATACAATCAGACGAATGGGCAGGAAGGAGCCTTTGTAGTTGCAACCAACGCGTCTTGGGGCATTGACAATGGGCAGCCAGCCAACTCTCCTATTTGGTGTGCTTTTTACGATACCTTGGGGCAGGCAGGCATTCTTAGTTCAGGTGCCACTACCAATAATTTTACCAATGTAGATATCGCTGGCGACCTCCCCACCACCTGCCCCTCAGATTTTCTTATTGGCGTAACTGGACACAACCGCTTTGGGAGCCTTTCGGGAGGCTATGGCAGTACCCATATCGACATCGGAGCCCCTACGGGCTCTGTCAGCACTACCAGCAACAACAACAACTATACAGGCTTTGGAGGTACTTCGGCGGCTGCGCCACAAGTGGCTGCAGCCATCGCCTTGGCTTATGCTGGAGCATGCCCGGATTTTATCAGCCTAGCACGAGTACAGCCCCAGCAAGCAGCACTAGCTGTGCGCCAAGCCCTCCTCAATGGGCACAGCCCTACGGGGGGGCTAGTAGGGTTTACGGCCACAGGCGGCCGGCTCAACCTCGATGGCATGCTCCAAGCCCTGCCTTGCCCAGTCGATAGCTGCTTTGCACCTCAAGCCATTCAAATAGATCAAGTGAGCGACAGTAGTATAGCATTGAGCTGGATAGCTGCCAGCGATAGTACCTGGCTCTATTGGCGAGTTTTCGGCAGTAGCCTCTGGCAAGATAGCCTGCTCAGCCCCTCCAATTCGGCTAACATCAGCAATTTGCTGGCTTGCCAAAACTATGAAATACAGCTAAGGGCGATTTGTGATGGAGTTTTAGGCTCAAGCAATAGCATTAGCGTAGCAACACTAGGTTGTTGTGAACGGCCGACCGCCCTGCAATTGGATACGGCCAGTACAAACAGTGGCAGCTTTAGCTGGCAGGCAGCCATCGATCAAGATAGCTTTTTGTTGCGCTGGCAGGTTTATGGAGATAGCTTATGGGATAGCCTATGGGTACAAGGCAATAGCAGTAGTATTAGTGGTCTTTCCACTTGTACTTATTATAAAGTGCAGGTCCAGGCCCTTTGTAGCGATAGCCTCAGCCCCTTCTCCTCACCTTTGGTTTTTGCAACAGCTTCCTGCCCAAACTGTGCCAATCCCAATTACTGTGAGATGATTGCAAGCAATAGCTCTGCCGACTGGATTGAAAGTTTTGAGATTGGAGGCGAGCTATTTTCCTCAGGCAATAATGGGGGATATTACTTTTATGACGCTAGCAATATTCAGCTCAGCCCAGAAAGCACGATTCCTTTTCAAATTCATCAAGGTAATGCATTTTTAGAAAAAATACGGATTTGGATCGACATCAATCGAGATGGAGATTTTTCAGATGCTCATGAACTGATCTATGAGGGAACATTAAATTTTACATCTAGCCTGCAAGATAGTATTTCCCTGCCATTTATCTGGCCTGGACAAACCCGAATGCGAGTGGCCCTGCGATGGAACAACTACCCTAATCTTTGCGAAGCTTACCAAAATGGAGAGGTAGAGGACTATTGTGTAAATATTTTACCTCCAACAGCGATCTCTAACACCCAAGAGGAAGCCCCTCGGCTTTATCCCAATCCCAATGATGGTAGCTTTTTTTTAGACCTAAAACAAGCCGACCAACTAGAAGTCTATAATAATTTAGGGCAGCTGGTCTATCAAAAAATAATTTCTGAGCCTTTAGCAGCTCCGCATCACTTGGTATTAGATCCTAGTTTAAGTGCTGGAATTTATTATCTTCATGTTCAGTATCAAAATAAGGTATACCGACAAAAATTCTTCAAATATTAAACATGAAACAGCTCCGAGCTTATTTTGATCAAATGCATCCCCTTTCTGATGAAGCCTGGGGTGCCTTTAGAGCTAAGCTTTATCCCAAATTCGTTCAGCTCAAGGCTTAGTTTTGGGGCGAGCTAGGGCGCCGCGCTGGAAGCTAGTGCCTAATGGAATTAGGCAGATGCAAGCCGCTAGGCGCAGCAGCCGAGCAGTACTGCGAGCTAGCGAACATAGCGGAGGCAGGCGCTCAGCGCCTGCCTGCCCCTTATTATCTACTACTATTGATTTAAAGAATATTAGCTACAACTTCCTACTAGACCAATTTGGCTAATTGAATAAAGTCTGCTATCTTGTTTGAATCTCTCGAACAAATAGCAGACGCTTAGCCTATGAAAACACCACAAATCATCGGACTGATTCTCTTTATCCTGGCTTTTGGAATTTTCAATGGCTCGATGTTTTCGAGTCAGCACCGATTGGATGAGCAGACCATGCAGTCGATTTATCGTGCTGCTAATGGCGATGAAAAAGCGCAGGGGAATCAATATCATGCAGAAGCTATTGAAAAGGCGGCTAAAGATTTGGGGCTTTGGGAGAAAGAATATAGTAGCAATCTGGCTTTTGTTGCTGCATTTAAGAAAAGTTTTAATAAGGCTCAGGAGGATTTGAAGGCGAGCTGTGGGATGGATGAGGCCAATGGAGTTTGGAATTGTGTGGCGGAAAAGTTGCCAGATGGAGTGGATGAATGGACTTATCGCATGGGGCCTTGGATCTATAAAGATTATGCCTATAAAGTGACCCGCTCCTCAACTAGAGGCGGGCTAATCCCCTCTAACCCTTGGTTGTTTTTCTTTCTCAGTTTTGTTTTGGCATCTTTAGGCGGGCTCATTTATTTCTTGCCGCTTGCCCAAGGCAGCGCGGGCATCAAGCACAATGGTATCTATCAGAATCAGGCTACCAAAGGTCTGAGCTATTGGGCTAGAAT
Source organism: uncultured Saprospiraceae bacterium (assembly GCA_964580485.1). Lineage (GTDB taxonomy): Bacteria > Bacteroidota > Bacteroidia > Chitinophagales > Saprospiraceae > Saprospira. The sequence goes on from CAZOLU010000073.1 coordinate 10,514, forward strand.
CGCCTTTTGGGTTGTAATTGGTTTCACGATTATAGGGCTTGGTTTTACGGGCAAACACTATATGAGTTTGGGCAAGGAGTTTAATTTTCTGTTGGTGTTGGGCTCTACCCTTGTCGCTGCGCTCATTTTCTTTCTGGTTTGGTGGTCGATGCGCCAATGGAAGGGTAAATCTCGCTCGGCTTCTGTCAAAAATACAGCTTGGCTAGGCCTAGCAATGGGGCTTTATCTCATTGGATTTTATATCATATTGTATTTTTACCCAGAATATATGACCAATTGGATCATGTTGGTCGATCCCATTAGTCAGCTGTTGAATGGGGGGCCTGCTTCTCAATGGTTTTTGTATGGGTTTATGTATACCCTCATTATTTTTGTGATGGGCATTCGGATGTTTTTAAAATATCGTCACAATCGTTATCAGCAAATCCGTACGGCATCTGTGATGTTTTTTCAATTGGCTTTTGCTTTTATTATTCCCGAGATTTTAGTTCGTTTTAATAATCCTTATATGGATCTGAAGAATGCTTGGCCACTGGATTATACCTTCTTCTATGATTACCGCATTGATGGATATTTGCAAGCTAGCGGAACAAGTATTCTGGGCATCCAATTGGGGACGATGATGTTTGTTTGGGGGATTATTTTGATGGCGATAGTTGTTCCTTTATTCACTTATCTTTATGGCAAACGCTGGTATTGCTCCTGGGTTTGTGGTTGTGGAGGCTTGGCCGAAACTTTGGGTGATCCTTTTCGCCAACAATCGGATAAAAGCCTGAAGGCTTGGAAGGCGGAGCGTTATATCATTCATGGGGTGCTGGTTTTAGCAACGCTCATGAGCATTCTTTTGATTGTTGCTTATCTTGATCCTAATGTCAAACAGTCGGATTATCGGGTTTTAGGGGTTTTTAATTTGGGGGAACTCCAAACCTGGTATGGGTTCTTGATTAGTTCGGCTTTTGCTGGGGTGGTGGGTACTGGTTTTTATCCGATTATGGGAAACCGGGTTTGGTGTCGATTTGGTTGTCCGCTTGCGGCTTTGATGGGCATAGTGCAACGCTTTAAATCTCGCTTCCGTATCACCACCAATGGGGGGCAGTGTATTTCTTGTGGCAATTGCTCGACCTATTGCGAGATGGGCATTGATGTGCGCTGGTATGCGCAGCGTGGGCAGGATATTGTGCGTGCCTCCTGTGTGGGCTGTGGGGTGTGCTCGGCGGTTTGTCCTCGTGGGGTCTTGCGCTTGGAAAATAGCAGTATGGATGTAAATGAGCGTGCTTCCGAAGAGCGGGTGTTGCTGATTAGCTCAGAAAAAGGCATTCGTTTGGATATGTAGTAGACTTCGTAGGTGTTTAGCGTAGAGAGCATCCCCAGGGAAAGACTTCTAAAAAGTCAAAATTACGCTAAACAGATATCAGCCCCGATAGATAGGACCTGCTAGCCTTCAGCCCGTAAAGCGCGAAATCCCAGTCCATGGGGTGCAGCCCCATGGCCCTATCCGCTAAACCCATACAGCTGCTTTCAAGTCTGAAGTCTAAGCTATTGTTAGTCCCGAATCATCTCAATCTCTCCATAATAATCAGACAACATCATTTTATTGTCTCCAGCCAACTTGATCGTATAATTGTTGGAATAGCCTTGTTCGTCTTTAATATACAACTTGTCGATTGATTTAAACTCCCAGTTGCCCGATCTTACCACTTCATCACCCTCTGTAATTTTGAAGGTACCTTCTTTTGTAATTTCAAAACGCATATTTCGCTCGCTCATATCATCTTCATCCATCGTCAAGATTTTCCAATTCCCTGCAACATCCTTTCCCTCAAAAAGAGGATCTCCACTCACATCAGGTTTATCAGGGTTAAAAGGCTCTCCTATCAATGGTTCATTATCGGGTTTTTCCAATTTTTTATCCGAACGTATCAGCCTGAATCCCATTTGCTGATTATCTGCTAGTGTCAGGGTATCGTTTTTCAACTCATATCTAGAAGATTCCTTACGCCCATCTACATTCAACTCTAACTCAGTTTCAGAAAGCAACTTCCAGCTGCCGGCAATAGATCGTCCATCAGGTTCTGACATCCAAACAGTTTCATCCTTATTAAATTGAATATATAGCTCTGGAAATTCACCATCGATAGTTGTAGGT
>CAZOLU010000074.1:0-12475 GCA_964580485.1 uncultured Saprospiraceae bacterium
GGGCCAGTTATGCTACCCCTTTCGATTTGGCAGAACTCACCGACTCCTCCGGCTTAGATCTCCAAGCCATTACCCATGTTCGCATTATTGATGTGGTGGGGAGCCTAAATCCTGCTTATGCCAGCTATGATAGCCGAGGTATTCCAGTCAATGATCCTTGGCCAACACCTTTTCCCTCCTCTGGTTTTGATCTTGATGGAGTAGGGGTTTTGCATTTTAATTATCAAGCTGGACTTGTTTCTTCTAAAGAGGAATTGTTTAAGGTGTACCCCAATCCTGCTCAAGATCATATTACTATTGATGTTTCTTCAATTCAAAACCCTCAGCAGTTGTTGGTATATAGCTCAGATGGACGTTTGTATTTCAACACTAGCATCAATCAAAAGACAATTCTTGATACAAAAGATTGGCCTAGGGGCTTGTATATTCTAAACCTTGGAGCTTGGAGTGCGAAGGTGCTGCTGCATTGAATTTGAATGAAGTTTTAATCCTCCTCTTCTTCATCAAAATTATAAAAATCTTCAATTTCCTCTTCTAAGGTTTTAAACTCATCAATTTCTCGGCGTTCCTTTTTGGTAGGTCGCCCAGTCCCTTTTTCCCGATATTCACTAGCTTTGTTATAAAACCAAGATTTGAACTTATTGAGCTCGGCTTCAGAGGTATGATCGATATAACAAGGAGCTGCTAGTGTAGCCGAAACCCTTTTCTGAATGAGTTTGACGATTTCAAATTGTAGGTTGAAATTATTTTTTCGAACTTCTAGGCGGTCACCTACTTTAACGGTGGATGAGGGTTTGAGGGGAACCCCATCCATCCGCACTTTACCATTTTTACAAGCATTATTCGCCAAGGTACGGCTTTTGAAAATACGTACCGCCCAAAGCCATTTATCTACTCTTACTTTTTTCATGTATTTGGGTCTATTAAAATTTTAAACTGGTATACGAATCAACGCCCCTGCTTCAAAGCCCTCTACGCTACCCCAACGGCGTAGTTGTCTGGTATTCGCTGCTTTGAGTTGGGCAATGCTTACTCTAAATTTGCGTGCAATTCCTCCAAGGGTATCTCCTCTATTCACTCGATAAGTCTTTGGAGTTTTGGGCTTTTCAGGTTGAACGGGTTGTGTATAATTACTTTTACCAGGAATGTTGAGGCGTTGTCCTACTCGCAGACGACTCCAGTTGATATTGGGGTTGGCTTGGCTCAAGGCGCTGAAACTTACGCCTAGTTTACGGGCAATTCGATAACCCGTATCACCATGTTTAATTTCATATTTGTTGTTGGCTTTGTTGTGATGTTCTTTGGTTTTGGTCACCTCCTCGGTAGTCGTGGGAGAAACCTTTGGCTTATTCAGTGGACATTGTCCCCCAAACAATTGAAAGAAAATCATCACCCGTTCGGCATATTCACTAATTTCTTTGTATTTGGCAGCCGTATCCCAACTCAAATTAAAGCGATCGACAACATCTTGTATAGCGCCTTGCAAATGTGGACGCATCAAAAAATCAGCCTGTGGATTGCGACTTCCTGCGGCTACTGCTCTATTGTAAGCCTTCATCACCGTAAATTCCCCTGCATTATAGGCTGTCAAAATCATAAAAGCATCATTGGGGTCATCTGCAGAAATATGGTTCTTGGTCATACTGCTAAGCGAACGTGCTTTGAGGATGAGGGTAAGAGTGCCTATGAGAATGTTGAGTGTAGGGTCAGCCCAATAATCATAACGATCCCGATCTAAAAATTCAATCAGTTTGTGATCACGATAGCGTAGATTTGGGAACTGCTGGATTGTACTTTCCCAAGTCTTTTTAATTACCTGCATCAAGCCCTTTGCTCCAGTACTACGGCCTACACCTGCACGAGCATTCCCTGAGGATTCTACTGCAATAATTGCTGAAATAAGATTGGGGTCAACGGCTAATTGTTGACCAATATATTTAATGGTGGGCATATAGCTGTTGATGCGCCCCATTCTCTGGTTGATGTCGTGTTGACTGTATGTAATTGCCATAATACTAAGTTTTGATGTTGTGGTTTTTCCACAATCAAATTAGGGAAAATACTTTAAACTGACTCATAGGAAACCAAAGTACACAAAAAAATTAAAATCAATCGATTTGTCAAGACTCGAATTGGAAAAGTTTCTGAAATGGCTCGATAAACTTAGGGTTTTTGCTGTAAATGGCAAATTCTACTTGATGAAAAACACCTTTAAATCGGCTGTTTAGAGCCTCATAAAAGAGTTGGGCAATATCTTCCGACTCATTTTGAAAAACGCCACAACCCCAAGCTCCAAGGACTAAAATTTCCTCTCCTTTTTCAGCAAAAAGTGATAGCAACTTGTCGATTCTGGTTTGCATCGTAGGCAAAATGAGTGCTACCTTGCTTTTCTCTTGTCTGCGAACTACCCCTGCATTTACTGCGGGAGAAGTGATGATACTTGCAAATATCGCTTGCTCCATAGGGCTTCCATCTTCATACTTGAAAATAGGAACTTTGGGACTGTAAATCATATGATCTGAGTACAAACAAGTGCCTTGCTTACGGTGGTATTGATAATATGCTTCTGCCAATAATTGACAGGGATAAAGGCCGCTGGCCCGAGCAATACTCTCTTCTTGCGCTTGACTGCCATTCAAGAACCCACCACCTGGGTTTTTAGCAGAAGCGAAATTCAAACAAGCGATTCGTTTATTAGGAAAGGCTTTAGCCAATCGGCGTACAGCATCTAAGGTGCTGTCTGCACTGACTGTAATTTGAGTACTGATGGTTGGCGTAAACAGCTGCTTTTGTAGTGCTTCTAGAGCTTCTGGTGTCCAGAGTTCTGTACCCTTTTCGGCAGCCTCTTGTGCTTGTCGGATCGACTGCCGTAGGCCTTCAGCATTGAAGTAATAGCCCTGCTCGATTTCTTGAAGGGTCTTTTGGGCAAGGGCTCTTCTATTGCTTCTACTTGTATTCTTTTTTCCCATTTAGAACTTAGTTGTAACGTGGCTTTTAGCGTTGTAATCGAAAAACATAGGGGTAGCTTTGGCTACCCCTAGATATCAACTTTTGAGTTTTATTTTAAACTCTGTAAAATGCTGCGATCTATTAGAAGCAGTAGTGATTTTCTTCAATCAATTTCTTGGCAATAGCACGTCTTGCATCTTTCACATTCACCTGCTTGTACTTGCTGAAACGCTTGACCCCATTCAACATCATACGTAATGCATCTCCATCGGCAAAAGAGCAAAGTGCATCTTTAGCACTTTTAGCAATACGATCAACAGCATCAAAAAAGAATACCTCTAGCATTTTTTCAGGCAATTCATTATTATGCCCTAATTGATGGAGTTTCTGAATACGCAGGAGTAGTGATTCTGCGGTAAAGATATCTATCATAATATCCGCAACATTCATTACAATCTCTTGCTCATGTTTCAAGTCGATAGATCCATCCATTTGATACTTGGCAGCAGCACCAGCCACCATCAAGGCTGTTTTCTTAAAGTTCTTCAAGGCCTTAACTTCTTCAGCCAAGTAGCCTTCTACCTTATCCATAGAGGGCATAGAAGCTAGCTCTTTTTGCACCTCCCAAGCAGGACCCGTAAGATCAATTTCTCCTTTCATCGCACGTTTCAGCGTCATAGAAACTGCTAACAAGCGATTGATTTCATTGGTTCCCTCAAAAATTCTGTTAATTCTAGCATCTCGATAGGAACGAGCCGCAGTATATTCCTCCGAAAATCCATTACCACCATGCACCTGTACGGTTTCATCTACCACATAATCTAAAACCTCTGAACCCAAGACCTTCAACATAGCACATTCTACGGCATATTCCTCTGCTGCATCTAGTTTAGCTTCGGCATAACCCATTCCACCTTTATACATAGAGGTCGCTCGCTCTTGTAAGAGCATTGAGGTACGATACAGTGCTGATTCGCAAGCATAAATCTGAATCGCCTGCTCAGCCAATTTGTATTGAATCGCACCAAAGCTGCTGATAGGCACTTTAAACTGATGACGCTCATTAGCATAAGCAATAGCCATATCTGCATTGCGTTTAGCGGCACCTAGAGCCATCACTCCAAGCTTAAAACGGCCAACATTCAATACATTAAAGGCAATCAAGTGTCCTTTCCCAATTTCCCCCAAGATATTCTCCTTAGGCACTTTTACATTTTCAAAAAATACCTGACGGGTAGAAGACCCCTTGATCCCTAGCTTATCTTCCTCCGCACCTAAAGTCAATCCAGGAGTTCCTTGTTCTACCAAAAAGCCAGTAAATTTATCCCCATCAATTTGAGCAAAAACAATGAATAAGTCAGAAAAACCAGCATTGGTGATCCACATTTTCTGTCCCGTGATGAGATAGTGTGTTCCTTCCTCATTCAAAACCGCCTTAGTTTTAGCTGCTAAAGCATCTGAACCAGAACCAGGTTCCGTCAAGCAGTAAGAAGCTACTAGCTGACCACTACAAAGTCCAGGTAGGTATTTCTGCTTTTGTTCCTCTGTCCCAAAATAAAAGATTGGCAACATCCCAATACCAGTATGCGCTGCAACGGACACCGAAAAAGAACCAGAACGCCCAATTTCTTCCGTAATAATAGTATTGGTGTTGGTTTCCATAGGCATTCCCCCATATTCTTCTGGAATATGAGAACTTAGCAAACCTTGCTCACCTGCAATGCCCAATAGATCTTTGGCAATATTATTTTCCTGCTTTTCAATTTTAGCATAATTGGGGTAAATATGCGTTTCGTTAAAATCCCGAACCATCTGACGAATCATATTTTGTTCTTCGTTGGTTTCCTCTGGAATAAAGGTATCCTCGGGTTTTGCGTCACGCACTAAAAATTCTGCACCTTTCAATACAGCTTCCTCATTAGTTGTTTCTACGATCTCTGCCATAGTCATTTAAAATTTTATTGATATTGATGATTGTGATTTACTTTGAATAACTAAAAAGTTTAAACCCTATCCCCTTAACGCAAGGAAAGAGACCACGTCTTTGCGTCATCTCTTTCTGATTTTTTCAATAATCGCCAAATTATTGAAAAATGTATTTTTAAATTAAGTGAACCAGATTTCCTAACTTTGTAATAGGAACTTCTTAACCTTATAACCACTAAATTAGTATTTTGTTCTAAGAATGCATAATTTTACCAATATAAATTTTTAAATAAATACATTTTTACCATATTTTCAAAAACTACTACGGTTTGGATAGTTTTTGAAGTATGAAATTAAAGCCCATCAACTCTTATGAAAACATATTCTATCTATATGCTTATGATTGGGATCTGCTTGTCCTTTATGCCAAGTCTAGAGGCTCAGTCCTATGTTAATGTACGACCACAGCAAAGTACTCGAACTTACGATTTTAGAGGAAAAACAGCGCGACATTTTCCTGAGGATGTCGTTCGTTTGGCTGATTCTTCGACTATTGTGTATACGCCAGACTCTATTGAGATTCATTTCTACTATACTCAGTATACAGATAGCCGATCTAATAGTTCTTATACCTATCAGGCTTTTGATGCTAGAGGGCTAGCTATTGAGTACCCTCGCAACAAGTTGCCTGCTCCTATTGTTCCGCCTCTAAGAAAAGGGAGGGAAATGCCCACTATTCGCCTCCAGTGGAATGAGCAGAAAATTCCCCAATTGCCTACTTCAGAACCTAAGGAACGATTTAGAATTTTACAAAAGAGTCAGGGCTAGTGAAAAGCTAGAAAGCCTTCGACTTTTTAAACATTTCTACTATGCTTTGTTACAAGTTTAGGGAATGACAGGAAAAGCTATTGAGGAATCAGAATCAACCATGAGTAAACAAGTTATCTACAACATAGAAGGGTTGCATTGTGCTGCCTGTGCGAGTAGCTCTCAAAGAATCTTATCAAAGGTTGCAGGAGTAGAGTTGGTGCGGGTAAATTATGCCACTCAAACGGCTTTGGTAGAGTCGGAAGAGGAGTTAGCTATCGAAGTGTTGAATAAACGCTTGCAAAAAGCAGGCTACAGCCTGCTTCCCAAAACCGCAGCAGCCGATCAAGAACGTCAAAAACAAAAAAATAAAGCACTAAATCAATTGCGCAACGAATTGTTTGGAGCAGCGGTTTTTGCTATCCCCCTTTTCATCATTGCCATGTTTATGATGGGAGTCCTGCCTTATGAAAATTATATTATGTTAGGGCTAACTCTGCCCATCATGATCTGGTCGGGCCGTCGTTTTTTTGTTGGAGCATGGCAACAACTAAGAGTTGGACAATCCAATATGGACACTTTGGTGGCATTAGGAACTGGAACTGCATTTTTATTTAGTTTGTTCAATACAGTTTTTCCCGAAGTCTTGAGCTCAAGAGGTTTAGATGTCCATGTTTATTACGAAACTGCAGGCTTGCTGATCACTTTTATTTTGTTAGGAAGATATTTGGAAGAGCGCGCCAAGGCGCGCAGCTCCCAAGCACTCAAAGAACTCCTCAGCCTAAGAGTTCCAACAGTTGCGCTAATAGTTGATGGCAAAGAAAAAAGCTTACCCATCGAATTGGTAGAAAAAGGAGATCGTCTACTGGTTCGACCTGGCGAAAAAATTCCCTTAGATGCTAAAATCGTAGCAGGACAATCGGAGTTGAATGAGAGTATGTTGACTGGCGAACCTGTCCCCGTCTTGAAAGCCAATGGGGATCTGGTTTTTGCAGGTACCGTTAATACTACTGGTCGTCTGGAAGTTGAGGTGGAAAAGGCCGAAGGAGAAAGTATGTTAGACCAAATTATAAAGTTGGTAGAGCAGGCACAATCAAGCGAAGCTCCTGTACAAAAGTTGGTAGATAAAATTTCTTCGATCTTTGTCCCTACCGTCATTGCTATCGCAATGATTAGTGCAATGATTTGGGGTGTTTTTGGTCCAGAACCTCAACTCACCCGAGCGGTTTTGACTGCTGTAACGGTTTTGGTCATTGCTTGTCCCTGTGCCTTGGGCCTTGCTACGCCTATGGCGATTATGGTGGGGATTGGAACAGGTGCTCGAAAGGGAATGCTCATCAAAGGTGCTCAAAGCTTAGAAGCTGCGGAACAAATCGATACGATCTTTTTTGACAAGACCGGAACACTTACCGAGGGGCAACCTAAGGTGGTGGATACTTTTTGGCTAGAAAATGAATGGGAGACTAGTTTTGCGCCTTATCTCGTGCTTTTGGAAAATATGTCTGAACATCCTCTTTCTAATGCTGTTTTTGAGTACTATAAAGAACATATCCCTTCTGCTGCAGTAGAAGCTTTTGAAACTGTTACTGGAAAAGGAATTTTGGGATCTGTTGGAGGGCAAAACTTTGCTGTAGGTAATCTTAAGTTGATGAAGGAAAAGGGGGTTGAAATGAGCAATGCTAGTTTAACAAAGACGGAGGAATTTTTACAAAAAGGAATGACCCTTCTATATTTCGCAAAAGACCAGCAATTACTCGCTCTAATTGGCCTGAGAGACGAGCCTAAAGTTTCATCTCAAAAAGCCGTAGAATCTCTACAAAAAATGGGATTAGAGGTATATATGCTTACTGGAGATAATGAAGCTTCTGCTAAATTAGTAGCTAATCAGATGGGTATTAAAAACTACTATGCAAGTCTGTTGCCAGAAGACAAGATTGATTTTGTAAAGCAGCTACAAGCTCAAGGCAAAAAAGTGGCGATGGTGGGTGATGGAATCAATGATGCCCCCGCCTTAGCTCAAGCTGATATGGGAATAGCGATGAATAGTGGTACGGATGTGGCGATGGAGAGCGCTGATCTTATTCTTTTGAAAAATGATCTGCTCCAATTAGTAGATGCGATTAAACTCTCTCGCAAAACCATGCGTGTTTTAAGACAAAATCTGTTCTGGGCGTTCTTTTATAATATTTTAGGCTTGCCGCTTGCGGCAGGTATCCTTTATCCCTTTTTTGGCCTTTTGTTGAGCCCAATGCTTGCTGGTGCTGCTATGGCATTTAGTTCTGTTTCTGTGGTGTTGAATAGTCTGAGGTTGATGAGAATTTAAAAGGATGCTTCTATTTGGGCTTTGTTTTTTGCTAAAAGGATGATTGCTTCTCCGAGTCTACGTTGGAATATAAAAAACTATATTTAGTCGAAAAAAAATCTTGATTTATCAACAAAAATTATATTTGAGGGAGTAAATCAAAATAAAATCAGAATTATGAGGTTAATAATCAAACTTGCGCTCAGCTGCCTACTTCCTTTTTCCCTTTTGGCTCAAGATCCATTGGTCATGCAGCCCAGTCTGAGTCCCGACGGCCAGCAAATTGCTTTTTGCTATCAAGGAGATATTTGGACGGTGCCTGTTGCAGGAGGGCGAGCCTACCGACTCACGATCCACGAAGGCTATGACAGCAAGCCGATTTGGAGTCCCGACGGCCAGCAAATTGCTTTTGCCAGTGATCGAAATGGCAATCGAGATGTTTTTGTGATCCCCTCTAAAGGCGGACAGCCCACTCAACTGACCTATCACTCAGCAACAGATGTTCCTACGGCATGGGATGGTGATGCTGTACTTTTTATTACCCGCCGACTTTATGCACAAGTAGAGCGTGAATACGAGCTTTATCGAGTACCAGTAAAAGGAGGAACTCCCACCCGCCACCTTGATGCTTTGACACTTGATGCAAGCTATAATCCTTCCAAAAAAGCACTGGCCTTAGTACGGGGAACCTGCCGCCCTGAGCGTGAAACCTATCATGGGCCTGCCAATAGAAATGTTTGGATTTATTTACCCGAAACAGATGAGTATAAGCGTATTACTGAATATAATGGTAATGATTACCAACCGGCTTGGGGCGACGATCAAACGTTGTTCTACCTTTCTGCTGAGTCGGGAAAGTACAACATCTATAAAATAAGCTTTGAAGAAGGCTTCCAAAACTTTTCGAATCCTAAAAAACTCAGCAACCACAGAGATTTTGGAATTTTGTCTTTTGACATTAGTGCGGATGGCAAAACGATAGTTTATCATAAGGCTGATGAAATTTACATTCAACCTACTGCTGGTGGTAAAGCCAAAAAAGTAGAGATAGAAATTGTTACGGATTACCGCTTTGATCCAGTCTTGAAAAAAACCTATTCCAATATGGAGGAATATAGCGTTTCTCCTAATGGAAAGCGGGTAGCCTATGCGGTACATGGAGAGATCTTCGTTACACCAGTACATAAAAAAGATAGTCGTAGCGTTCGACTTACTAATTCTCCTACAAGAGATCGAGAGCCCCTCTGGCTCAATGATTCTATCTTACTTTATACCTCAGATCGAGAAGGACAGTACGACATCTACGCTGTGATGTCTGCTGATACCAATGAAATGGACTTATTCAATAGCCTAAAGCATACAACTAAAAGAATTACAACCAATGCCAAAGATGAGTTAGGCTTAGAACTCTCACCTGATGCAACGAAGCTTAGCTTTAGAAGAGGTCGAGGGGAGCTTTGGGTAGCAGATATTGACTCCGTAGGCAATTTATCCAATTTGGTACAGCTCTTAGATGGTTGGGCTACTCCTTCTGGAATTACTTGGTCGCCAGATTCTAAATGGCTGGCCTATTCTTTAGATGATTTGAATTTTAATGAAGAAATTTTCATTCATGCTGCCAATGATTCTATTCCTCCTGTGAATGTAAGTATGCACCCTCGTTCTGATCGCAATCCTGTTTGGAGTCCTGATGGATCAAAACTAGCCTTTACTTCAGAGCGCAATAATGGGGATACCGATATTTGGTTTGTTTGGCTAAAAGAAGCGGATTATTTGAAGTCGATGGCGGAATGGAACGTAGGGGAGTTGGAGGAAGAAGATAAAAAGAAAAAGGGAAGTTCTAAGCGAAGTCCTATGATTATTGATTTTGATGGAGTTTATAATCGCCTACGCCAAGTAACTGCTATGCCTGGGGCCGAGTATGGAATGCAGTTTTCAGAAGATGCTGAAATCTTATATTATATCAGTCGTTCAAATACAGGACGTAACTTTGAAAGAGATGTAGCCTTGTATGAAATTAAGTGGAATGGAAAAGAAAATAAGCAGTTGCTAGATGGCTCCAAAGCTGCCAACTCCTTGTATATAAGTCCTGATGGAAAGTATCTTTATATGCGTGTAATGGGTGGGAAATTACAACGCATGAAGTTGAGTAATAAAAAGCCAGAGCCTATTGCTGCTACGGCCAAGATGGAAATTGACCATAAGGCTGAGCTAGAGCAACTCTTTGAAGAAGCTTGGAGAGCCTTAGATGCAGGGTTTTATGATCCTCAGTTTCATGGACGCAATTGGGAAAAACTCAAGGCTACTTACAAGCCGCTGTGTATGAAAGCTTCTACCAAAGAGGATTTTCAGTACTTTTTTAATGTAATGTTGGGACAGTTGGATGCTAGCCATATGGGTATGCGGGGTGGCTTTAATCCCAAAAACACCCAAAGGGTGCAAACCGGACTGATTGGCGTAGAACTTGAACCTACTGCAAATGGATTACGCATTCTTAGAATCCTAGATGGATCTCCAGCGAGTAAACCTGAAAGTCGCTTGTATGTAGGGGAGGTGATACAACAAGTGAATGGAACTAAATTAGAGCAAACGACCAATTTTTACGCCTTGATGGATGAAGCTGCAGGAGAACGTCTGCTGCTTGAAGTTTTAGATACCAATGGGCAAAGTCGAGAATTGGTCATCTGGCCCGTGGCTAATTTGGGTGCTCAACTATACGAAGACTGGGTGCAAGAACGCAAGCGCCTGACCGAAAAATACTCCAATGGCAAACTTGGCTATATCCACATCCGTGCAATGGGCTGGCCGAGCTTTGAGCGTTTTGAGCGAGAGCTCATGGCAGCAGGCTATGGCAAAGAAGGTATCGTCATTGATGTGCGTTATAATGGCGGGGGCTGGACTACCGACTATCTCATGACGGTGCTCACCGTCAAGCAACATGCCTATACCGTGCCTCGTGGTGCTACCAAAAATCTCAAAAAGGAACATAAACAGTTTCAAGACTATTATCCCTATGGAGAACGTCTGCCCCTTTCTGCATGGACCAAGCCTTCTATTGCTATGTGTAATGAAAATAGCTATTCCAATGCCGAAATCTTCTCCCATGCTTACAAATCCCTAGAAATTGGTACTCTAGTCGGTAAGCCGACCTTTGGGGCGGTGATTTCTACGGGTGGCTATGGGTTGATTGATGGATCTTATGTACGGATGCCTTTCCGAGCTTGGTATGTGAAGGGATCAGATCTCAATATGGAGCATGGACCTGCCGTTCCAGATATTGAGGTGGATCTGTCCCCCGCTTACAAAACCAAGGGTGTAGATGAGCAATTGAAAAAGTCGGTAGATTTGCTATTAGAGCAATTGCAGGCAAAGAAAAAATTTAAAGACTAAACTAAGCCCTTTGGGATGATTAGACTCAAAGACGTATATTACTAGTCTTTGAGTCTATTTTTTTCTAAGGATTTAGCTCCTAGCATGATTGCCAAGCTTTAGTTAGGGGCTTATTATGTGTCTTATGGCTCCAACTGCTTTGCATGATGCATAATCCCATAAGTGAAAGGTGACCAGACAGAAGTTTTAATATGCCCCTTTTTGAGGATCTCTCCAGTCCAAACATTACAGGTGCGAAAGAGATGATAGCTGCCCTTAGCTTCAAAAAAATAGTCATTACTCCCATAGGCATAATCTTCAATTAAGACAAAACTCCCATCTTCTCGCTCTTTGAAGCTCTGAAGAAAAGCCTGACTCATAGCATCGATCTGCTCTTGGCAAACGGGGATTTTTGTCCAATTGGAGGACACTCCTTTGTAATAGGAAACATGCATCACCGAGGGACTCCACCAAAGCAAGGCCTTGGCGACGGTACTATATTCCAAATCATCCCAAGTAGGAGTGTTGAGATAAAAACCACGATCACCCCAGCCCACAGCAACATAGCTAGCTCCAGACTTAGGCAGCATCTTGGAAGCATCTTCTTCGGCCAGGCTTTCTAGCGGTATAATGAGGTCAATATGCACACCATTACTACTCAAATACACAAATTGTTCTGCTTCACAGTCTATGGACTTGGGCGAGCTACCCCAATAGGAGAGCATATAGGCTAGCCCTAAATAAAGTAGGATAAGACCTATTAGTGAAAGTAGAAAAAACAGTAGATAACGCCCCGCTTTTTTGAGTCGTCGAATGGTTTTTTGCATAAGCTAGTTAAGTATTATTGTAGGTGAAAATATCAGTTATATCTAGGACTAGAAGCAAAGCACCCTGTATGTCTGAAAATTTTCGGATCCTTTCCCAGAGGGATCAGTCTTCTTTTTTGCAAAAAAATAAGGCTGAGAGGATCGAATATTGCCAAAAGGCCAGCCCTAGCTTTTCTCCATAAGAGTCGAAGAAGGCTAGGATCTATTAGATGCTAGACCAAGAGACCCAAAAACTAGATGATATACATCCTGTCTTTGGGTCTTTTAGTCTAGTGTCTTATCTTTGGTAAATTTA
>CAZOLU010000075.1:0-12408 GCA_964580485.1 uncultured Saprospiraceae bacterium
CTAGGCTAGTCATATAGTTTTAAACCTTATCCAACAACTTCTCCTATTTCAAGGACGTTAAAGTTTAGTTATGAAAAAACTTTGGATTAACCATTTTGAATAAAAAGCGTATCTTCTTATATTAATTGCCTAAGCTAACCCTATCTTTCTGTATTTGTAAATTCTAGATTTGATGAAAATGTCTAATCCTCATATTTCTACACTTGCTTTTCTACTCCTAATTGCACTTAGTACCCAACTTTGGGCGCAGCGATCTCGAAATTTTAATGCGGCACAACAGGCTCGCCTTTGTTTACAATATTACAATAATGGGGAGTTTGAAAAAGCGGCAGAGTGTTTCAAAGAGATTCACGAGCAAGACCGTAGCAACGATTACTACTACCAACGATATCGAGATTGCCTCCTTGAACTGAATGACTTTAAATCGGCAGAAAAAGTATTGAAAAAGGCTATAAAGGCTAGTCCAGAAAAAGTAGAACGCTATGTAGATTACGGAATATTAAAGGAAAAACAAGGAGAGTTGGAGGAAGCTAAAGCACAGTACGAAAAGGCTATTAAGTTATTGCCTGCCAACCAAATGCAAATTCCCCGACTAGCCAATACCTTTATCCAACACAAAAAATATGATTACGCTATTGCAACCTATGAAAAGGGAGAAAAGTTGATGCGGGAAAAACGAATGTATGCTTATGAGAAGGGAAATGTGTATAGGGTCTCCGGAGATGCTCAGAAAATGGTAGAAGCTTATTTGGATGCGCTAGATTTTTCTCCAAAGCGTATGACTAATATTCAAGCCTTTTTCCAACGTTATCTTCCCAATATGACGGGGGATTATGAGCTGTTGAAAAAAGAACTTTATCGGCGGAATCAGAAAAATCCAGAAAATAGCTTATACGCTCAATTATTGATCTGGGTCTACTTACAAGAAGGAGATTTTGACAGTGCCCTATTGGAAGCCAAGGCCCTAGATAAACGATTGAATGAAAATGGCTCAAGAGTATACAAGTTGGCGCAAACTGCAGAAAACGAAAAAGAGTTTGATGCTGCTATTAAAGCCTATGACTATATTATTGATGAAAAAGGTCCGACCTGCATTTATTATGAGGATGCCAAACAACGCTTGTTGGCCACTAAAAGAGCGCGCCTAACGGCGGGTTATGCCTACACGCAAGAAGAGTTGCTTCAGCTAGAGGCGGAGTATATTGCGTTTTTGGATAAATTTGGAAAAACTCGCCGAAATAGTGGCATTATGCAAGAGCTTGCAGAGCTTCAGGCATTATTTATTAATGATTTAGATAAGGCAATCTCCATCATGGAGGAGGTGATCAACATCCCAATGATGAAACGGGAGGATCTTGCTAGTGCAAAAATTAAACTGGGCGATTTTTATTTGATGAAAGGGGAAGTTTGGGATGCTAGTTTACTCTACTCTCAGGTAGATAAAGAAATGAAAGATGCACCTCTTGGGGAAATGGCTCGATATAAAAATGCAAAACTTTCTTATTATAAAGGGGATTTTGAATGGGCACAGGATCAGTTGGATGTGTTGAAGGGCTCTACCTCCGAGTTGATTTCTAATGATGCTATTGATGTTTCTGTCTTTATTATGGAACATTACAATTTAGATACTACTGCTAACTCCATGAGACTATTTGCTCAGGCCGATCTTCTGATTTTTCAAAATCGCTTTGAAGAAGCATTTGGGAAAATGGATAGTATTCAAGTGCTGTACAAGGGACATGGGTTGGAAGATGATATTCACTTTGCAAAGGCGAAGGTGTATTTGCAAAAACGACAATTCAACGATGCTATAAAAGAACTCAATACGATTGTCGAAGAACACAAGGAAGGTATTTTGGTAGATAATGCCCTGTTTAAAATGGCAGAGCTATACGAGGAGGAGCTAGAAGACCCTGCTAAAGCAATGGCTCTTTATGAACAAATCCTGATGGAACACATGGGAAGTACCTTTACCGTCGAAGCTCGAAAAAGATTCCGCCGCCTAAGAGGAGATGGGGTGTAAATTTTTGGTAAAAACAGGTTTAATCAGAGCTATACCCTAACTCACTAAACAATATCAACGAACACATGGCTTATTTCACTCAAGATTATCATGAATTTCTAAAAGAACTGGCTGCCAACAACGATCGAGATTGGTTTAAAGCGCGAAAAAAACGCTATGAAAAATCCTTGAAAAACCCTTTTAAAGCCTTTATTACAGATCTGATTGAAGCCATTGGAAAATATGAGCCTGAAACCAAAAACTTGTTGCCCAAAACTGCCATTTACCGAATTTATAGAGATACCCG
Organism: uncultured Saprospiraceae bacterium; assembly: GCA_964580485.1. Classification (GTDB taxonomy): domain Bacteria; phylum Bacteroidota; class Bacteroidia; order Chitinophagales; family Saprospiraceae; genus Saprospira. The sequence goes on from CAZOLU010000075.1 coordinate 2,310, forward strand.
TTTTTCTAAAGACAAAACCCCATACAAGCTACACAACTCCGCGGTGATTTCGCCCTATGGGCGCAAAAGCATGGATTATCCTGGTTTGTATCTGCAGTTTGGAGCAGGAGAACTCTGGATAGGAGGAGGGAGTTATATGCCCCCCAAAGAGGAGTTGTATAATATCCGCAAAATGATATCGAAACAGCCTGATCAGGTGCAAAAATTACTCAATGATCCTGTTTTTGTAGCGCGCTTTGGCGAAATTCGGGGAGAAAAAAACAAGCGCTTACCCAAGGAGTTTAAGGCGTTGCATCAGGATTTACCACTGATTGCCAACAAGCAATTTTATTTTATGGCAGAATATGATGATGAATCGATTATCCTGCGAGAGGATTTGATTGATTTTGTGCTGCAACACTATCTAGATGCCAAAAATTGGATCGACTTTTTGCGAGAGTGCTGGAAGGGGGGCGCAAAGGGGCGTTGATATTTACCCCAAGGAATTTTTATGTGTTTAGCGTAGGCAGTCTTTAGGCTGCCGAAGCAAATAGCTATGCTAGCTGAAGCTTTTAAGCTTCAAAATGAATAAATGTTCTGAAGCCTAAAGTCTTCAGCTTGCGTAGGATCACATTTGAAAGCCTAAAGGCCTCCCAAATTCTACCCCAAAGTTTTACAAAGCTTCTGCCATCACCTTATCGTTCCAATGCAAAGCCACCTGCTTAGCACTGCTGCCTGCAGGCAGCCCAGATCCACGCTCTTTGGTGCTTTGATGCTTGGGGTCTGCCCCAGCAGCTAAAAGCTGCTCGGCCATCGAGATCGTACCACCAATATCTGCCAAGTAAAAGAGCGGCGTCCAACCAAAGTCATCTACAACATTAATATCTTTGATCTCCGCTTTATCCAAGATCAGCTCCAAGCCATCATGCCGCCCTGCACCAGCCACATAGTGCAAAGGCGTAGCCCCTTGCAAGTCGGGTTGGTCTATCTCTGCCCCCACTTTTAGTAAAGCTTCAATAATGCGTGCCTCTCCAGTATGGCAAGCGAGGTGCATGGCCGTTTTCCCTTGCTGGTTGACGAGGCTGTGATCTACTTCTGCTTTGAGGAGTAGCATAGTGCTATCATAGGCATCGAGGTAGGCCAAATGCTTGCTTGGTCCCCAATCTTGACTGGCACAGTAGCGTTGGTCTTTGATTGAAAGGATTTTGATATGGGCTCCTTTTTCATAGAGGAAACAACCTTTCACAATACTGTAGCGCACTGGAACTCCCTGATTGCTACCTTCAGAGACCCAGTTTTCAATGCGATTTACATACATATTCCGAATCGCTTTAATCAGAGGGCTATCTCCAAAATCATTTTGGCTATTGAGCTCTGCACCTGCTTTTAAGAGCGCTTTGACGGCTGCTGTGCAGCCCAAGCCAGCCGCTACCGAAAGTGGACTGTTGCCTTCAAGATCTTTGGCTTCGAGTTGGCTACCTGCTTTGACTAAGGCATTGACGACCTTTGCTTGTCCTGCTGCTGCTGCGATATGCAGGGCGGTGCCACCTTGCTTAGTTGTTTTTTCAAGCTCTGCCCCTGCCTTGATGAGGCGATTGCAGATGGCAACTTCACCTTTGCTAGCGGCCAATTGCAAAGGGTAATAACCTTGTTGGTCTTGTAGATTGACCTCAGCTCCCTGGCTCAACAGATATTCCACCACTTTTAGATGACCATTGGCTGCTGCACAATGTAATGCTGCTGAGTTGGGTCCCATCGCATTGAGCTCTGCGCCTGTTGATAGATGTTTTTTGACTTGTTCCAACTGCCCTGCCTCGGCAGCAAGGATATAAGCTTTATTTAGATCTGCTTGTTTCATGTACGATACTTTTACTTGAATTTTTCTATCCAATGATAGTTATTTTTAAAGAGAAAGTCAAGCCCTAGGTCAAAAATTCCAAAAACTGATTCTATTTTGTATCTTAGAATTAATCAATTGAAGCCAAATCTCTGCAAATGTCAACCATATGAACATGAAGTATTATTTTGTACTCTTTTTGACTTTGGGTATAGTTACTCATCTCTTTGCTCAAAAACAAACCGGATCTATCAGAGGGAAAGTGACCGATACCGAAACTGGAGAACCTCTAATTGGAGCTAATGTCTTTTTAAAACAAACGGGACAGGGAACGGTAACCGATTTAGATGGTAATTTTGTATTGAGAGATGTACCTCCAGGTCCCTATGATGTGGAATGTACTTATTTGGGGTATAAAAAACAGCGGGTAGTAGGGGTCGTGGTAAAAGAAGATGGGATTAAGTTGGTCTATTTCCGATTGTCGGCAGGGGATGAAGAAATGGAGGTAGATGTTGTTATAACCGCAGAAGCTGCTCGAAATTTAGAGGTATCTATGCTAGCCAAACGCAAAAATTCGGCTAAACTCCTAGAAACCTTGTCTTCTGAACAGATTTTCCAGCAGGGTGATGAAGATGTGGGGTCTGCTTTACGACATTTAACTAATATTTCGGTAGAGAATAATAATGATGTTTATATCCGTGGACTAGGTAGCCGCTATGTCAAAACCTTTTTGAATGGGGCGGAGGTGCCTGGCCTAGATTTGAATAGTAGTTCAGTACAGTTGGATCTCTTTCCTACCTCTATTTTAGATAATATCATTGTATACAAAAACTTTACCCCTGACCAAATTGGGAGTTTTGGTGGTGGTTATGTAGAAATTAACACCAAGAGCTTCCCTGAACGCTTTACCCTAGAGCTGCAAGCCAATATTGGCGCACATTCTATCGCTACATTCAATTCGAGTTTTACGACCTATGAGGGCGGTCAACTTGATTTCTTGGGAATTGATGATGGAACAAGAGCCTTGCCCAGCGACTTTATTGATATTGGCCCAAAACCAGACGACCGAACCTTAGTTTTAGCTATTAATGAATTGACCAATCGCTTCCCTGCCAATTTTTCAACGATTCAGCAAGCGCCGCTCACCAATTCACGCCTTTCTTTTATGATTAGTAATCAGACAAATCTGAAAAGAGGGCGATCTTTGAGTTATGGTGCAGTAGTATTATACAAAAATACCTATCGGATGTATGATGATGGTTTTGCAGGATTGTATCAGTTGAATGGAAATTACAACTCTGCTTTTACCTTAGAACCACAGTTAGAGCTTTCGGATCGTCGCTATCAACAAGACATTCGGCACAATTTACTATTCAACTTTGCCTATAAAACACGCTATTCCAAGATCTCTTTTATGTTGCTGAATAACTTGGGAACAGAGAAAAGTTATCGTATTTTAGATGGAATTGCACCACAGTTTTCCAATACCGCTTTGGGGAATAATGGGCAATTGCCACGTTATAGAACCTCCGCTTGGCTCTTCGACCAAAAGAATATTGCTAGTGTTCAGGTCAATGGAACACATCTTTACAAAGGAGCAGACAACCGCATCGACTGGCAGGTTTCTACAACCCGGTCGGATATTTTTCAACCTGACTTGCGCTATTTTTCTACTGGTTATACTATCAACGATTCTACTCAGCAAGAGGAAAACTTTCTGATTGCTCAAAATATTGGAGCACAACCCACGCGTTTTTATCGAGATATTGGTGCATGGAATGGAGATGCACATATCGATTTTACCTACAACCGACCAGACAAACAGGTTTGGAAAAAAGTGAAATGGGGGTTGAGAGGAACAGCCAAATACCATATTTTTGATGAGCGACAGCTCCGCTACCAAACTGACTTTTTCCCTTATAGGGGGGAGGCGTTAGAGGATTATATCAACCCCGACAACTATTTAAATTGGGATGATAACCTAAATCAGCCTATTCCTGGCATTTATATTGAGAATGCCTATGATTCTACCAATAATTACATTGCCTTAGAAGCTATTTTAGCAGGTTATTACATGTCAGAGCTACAGCTCAACTCCAAGTTGAATCTAACCCTAGGTCTAAGAGGGGAATTTACTGCCAATGCCTTTACGAGTATAGATACGGATAGTACAGAATTGCAGGGGGTGAGCTTTTATCCTGTGATTTTACCTGCAGCCTCTTTGAAGTATGAGTTGGAGCGTGATATGTTTCTGCGTTTTGCCTATGCTTCTACGGTGGCAAGACCTACCCTGCGAGAATTATCGGCCTTTACTTCTTTTGATTATATAGGAGATTATACCGTAACGGGTAATCTTCAGTTGGCAAGAAATCCTACGGTAATGCACAACCTCGACTTTCGTTGGGAAGTTTACCCCAGTAAGAAAGAGGTGGTCTCAGCAGGTGCTTTTTTCAAATACCTCCAAAATCCTATTGAGTTGGCTTCTATGCCAGATGATCCCAACGCTAGTTTTCAGTTTCAAAATCTACCCTATGCTTTCCTAATGGGAATAGAGCTAGAGCTGCGACAAGGACTTGGCTTTTTAGGCGATTGGGGAAAGAATCTGGTTATGGGAGCTAATTTGGGTTATATCTATTCTCAGGCTCGTATCACGGATGAGGAACTAAACCTGATGCGTATTGACAATCCTACGGCAAGAAGCCATCGCCCCTTGTTTGGTCAATCACCTTATGTACTCAACTTTCTGCTGAATTATAGTAATGAAGAAATTGGTCTGGATGTTAATACCAGCTTTCACATTTCGGGGCGTAAAATTATTTATGTACTTTATGGCAATACTCCCAATGTGTATGAACAACCAAGGGGGATGCTCAACTTCAATATTGCCAAGCATTTTAAAGGTCGTTATCATTTGCGTTTTTCCGTAGAGAATCTTTTGGATGCCAAGCTTATTCAAATTCAATCTTTCAAAGGACGGACCTATTCCTATCGCCAACATAGTTTGGGGAGATCTATTTGGATAGGATTCAGTTATTTAATCAAGTAAAATATAATAATGTTGGACAACAATACTCAGCATGAAATAGAACAGTGATTACAAGATTTTGTCGATTGTTGGAATGCCAAAGATTTAGCTTGTTTTATGGAGCTTTTTGTAGAAGATGCTGAATTTACAGATGTGGTAAATCAAAGAGCAATTGGTAAAGCTGCTATTCGAAAGCAACATCAATTTGCTTTTGACGTGGTGATGAAACATGCAACACTAAGTCTTCAACAACCTGTGATACGAGAACTTATTCCTAAGCTTATCATGGTTACTGCAAACTGGCTGAATCAGGGTAGCCAAACTCCTGATGGAAAGCCTCTCCCTGATCGAACTGGAGTCATTCAATTGATTTTTATAAGAATGAAGGATTTTTCTTGGCGACTAAAGCTTGTACACAATGCAGACTTTGCATTACCCCTACCAAAAACGAGATCGAACCTTGAAAGGATAGCCTAGAATAACTGGTTGAATTTTTAGGTCTTCCTTGGAGTTTTTATATCTTTACATTTTTGGCACTTTAGGAGGGACATACTCTTGTGAAGGGTATCAGCTCATCCCTAATTTTATACCCCATTGTTTACCAGCCCATTAAAACAAAAATACCATGCTTTTTCGACTATTGCTTTATTTTGGAATTTGTTTATGGAGTTTACCACTCATAGCACAAACAGATCTGGAGCGCGATATTGAGATTGCCAAGGCAGAATTAGCGAAAACCAAGGATTTATACAGTAAAAAGCATCTCAGCTATGCCGATCAAGCACTTTATCTAGCTTCTTTATATTATGCCTCTGACTCTATCAATCATGAAGGGGAGGGGGATGCTGAGGTTTTGGCAGTAGAGGGAATAGAGGTATACCGAGATAGTTTTGATCGTTCACATTCTCGATATTTAGCGGCGTTGAGAATTCTACCCGCCAAGCGAGCCCGATTTCATCACCTTTCATTTAATGTTAAAGATTCGGAGGAAAAAGGAGGGCTTTTATATGTGCAGGACTTGCTAGCGCTCAGCCGCTTTTATGTTAAAGAGGAAGATTATGAAGCCCATAGCATTCTAATTCAAGTATTTCGGCTATTTCAAGACCTATCGCTTCCACCACAAGAACAACGCTCCCTACTCCAAGAATTGCCCAAAGCTCTAATTGAGGTTGTTGAATGGCAGCTGAGGTTAGAGCAGCTTTGTCAAAAGCCCAACTTAAGATCCTATGTTTTAGTAGATTCTGTTAAAATTAGTAATGATAGTATTGCAGAGGCTTTGTTGCAGTTTGCCAAAACGGTACAAACTGCTTACAATTATAAAAACCAGGCGGGGACTCGTGTTTTTGATTTAATGGATATCCCTTATCATGCTATTTATGAAGGTATTCGAAAGGTGTTAAATTATTATGAGCAGCAAAATCAAATAAAAGATTATCAGTTGGCCTATCGGATATTGAGCAAAGATATGCAGGAGTTTTATGAGCTTGAAAAGCGATTTAACAAACAGTTAGAATATTATCAAATTGCAGATCCCAAGTTTCAGACTAATTTCAGTCGGATGCTAGTTCAGCTAGATGGTGATGTTGGAGTTTATGTAAACTATGTTGCAACTGACATTTTTGATCAAGTTTTGACCCGTATACAAAAAAGGGAAGGGAAAAACTCTGCCAATTACAGGTACTATTATCGAATGCAGAAGAATCAGGGCTTGAGTGAAAATGAAATATTTATTAAAGAAGAACGGGATTCCTTAGCTCTCTTAGAGCTAGAACTCCTGCATTTCTCAGAGGACTTTATCCAGCGCATGATTCAACTTGCTAAAATAGAATATGAGGAGGGGGAGGAGCAGAGTGCGCTAAAACATTTTGAGCGAGCTATAGATATTGCAAGAAGTATGGATCAGGGCAAAATTGCTGAGGACGAATTTGATCTAAATCTAGAAGATGACTTAGACTTAGACCTAGATGTAGACCTTGACTTGGATCTGGATTTTGAAGAGGATAGTTTAGCTACTCCTAAAAAAGGTCCTTTAGAAAAGAAATACTGGGCGATGATTCCTCCAGTTTGGCAACAAATTTTAGCTTTTGAGGAGCAACTTGCATTGGAGAAAACGGGTTTAAATTATATGAGGGCTGGCAACTACTATTTGCAAGAAGATATTTTGACAACAAAGGGCTGGAAATATTTCAAAACTGGCTTAGACGCTTTAGATGTTAAAGATCATGCTGAAGGACTTGAGTTGCTATTTGCATTATTGCAACGGAATCCTACTTTCAACCTAGATGAGTTTAAGGAACCGATGATTGCTAGTTTTTCCCTAGAAGAACTCCTCCCTGTAATAGATGCTATACTTTTGCAAATTGAGGAGTACTACAATGGACGCGATCACCGTTATGCCGAAGCTCTGGCGATTAAAGCAGATGTATATTATGCTAGTGGATTGGATACTGATCGCCCCAACTATCAATTTATAGCATTGGAAATTTATCATCAAGCACTAGACTTATATGTTCGAACCGAAGGTGAGCAATATGGCTACTACCTCCTTTTAGAAGAACTGACCAAAAAAGTCTTGAAGAAAAAGGAGAAAGGTCAATTACCTAATTTATGGCCAGTGGAGGAAGTGATGGAGTTTTTTGATAAACGACTGGAGATTGCCAAACTGACGGACCTAGATTATGGAGAACTTAGCTGGAATTATTTCAATGCTATTCAAGACTATGCTTCTTGGCATTACCAGGAGGATCGTTATGTGAGTGCAGAGTCCTTATATAAAGATTTCCTAAGTGTATTAAGGCTAAAAAATAAAGATACTTGGAAAAAGTATCGTTATCCAGAGATTCTACACAACCTAGCAAGAATTTATCGAAAAACGGGGCGACAAAACCTTTCTTTTGAATTTTACCAAAAAGCAGTAGCAATAGCATTAGATTTTAAAAGCTACAAGATCGTGATCGAGTCTTTGGATGGGCAAGCTTTACTCTTGCAGGATATTGGAGAGTATGATCTTGCTTTGGAGCTTTTTGAGCAATGTTTGAGTTATTGGGAAAGTATAGAAATTCGTAAATACCTCAAACGAGATCAAGCGTTCGATGATGCACTACTCTACATCAAAAACCTTAGGCATTTAGGTCGCCTGTACTTTGCTATGGGAGATTATGATCAAGCAATGGATTACTACCAACAAGTGATGGATTTTGAATCAACGTCAAGTTTAGTGAGCTTTAAATATGATAATTCTCTAAAAAGGGATCTAGGGCTCTGGTATGACCATGCTTTTGAGGATAAAAAAGCGCTTAAATATTACAATCAGGCACTAAACGGATTTACAGATCCTGAAGATATTGCCGATTGTGAGCTGCGTCTGGCAAATTTTTATGAACGAAGAGGGCGTGATAGTTTGGCAGCGCCTCATTATCTCAAGGCTTTGGAAATAGACTTGGAGCAACTGAGGACTAATTACAAATACTTGGCGGAAGAAGAACGACTTTTATTTCTTAATACACTGATGCCCCGAATTGAGCAGTTTTATGCTTTTGTAGGAAGAGCACAGGATAGTCTGTTAATTGCTAAGATGCTCAATGCACACCTGATTATAAAAGGCTTAGCTTTGGAAAATACTACGAATATACGTTCTGTGATTTATGCAAGTGAGCATGTAGCATTAAAGGATCTATATAAGGAGATGCAACTGTTGCGTAAGCAGATTGCAGATGCTGCTGTGTTGACTGCCGAAGAAAAGAAAGCCAAGGGGATTGATATAGCAGAACTCAATAATTTGATTAAACAAAAAGAAGATGCCCTGAGTGAAGGCTCCCAAAAACTTGTAGAGATTTTTAAACGACAAAACCGACAAGTCAACTTTGAAAAGCTACAAGAGATTCTAGAAGAAGATGCCGCAGCTATTGATTTCATTGTAATTAAGGAATCGGATGACCTAGGGCGAAAAATCCCTTATTACTATGCCTTTCTCATTCGGCCTAATGCCCCATATCCCCAACTTATCAAGCTCTGTATGGCAGAGGATCTAAACTTAGCATTAGAAACAAAGGTGCAACCCAATACCATCAATTATGTTACAGATGCAGCCGAAAGTTATTATCTTTACACCTTAGTCTGGGAAATGCTAGACCCCTACCTCAAAGAGGTGAAGCAAATTCATATATGCCCAACTGGAGCTATGGCCAAAATTGCTTTTGCTACCCTTAGAGTAGATGAGTATAGCCAACAACGCCTGATGGATCAACATCAAATTTATTATCATACAGCACTTCGAGATTTGATTACAGAACCTGTACCCGAGGGGGCTTCCGTAAATGCTCGCCCTAAGATTATGTTGGTAGGTGGTGTTGAGTTTAGTATGAACACAGAAGACTTGCAACAGGCATTAGACCCCAGACTTTGGAGTCGGCTTGATTCTAGCAAATTGGCTAATTTTGGAAAATTTGATCCACTTAGACCATCTGGAGGAGAAGACTTTACATACTTACCCGGTACCCTTAGTGAGGTAGATACCATTTCGGAGCTGTTTAAAGATTTTGGCTGGCAGGTAGAAACCTTTAAAGGCGAGATGGCATTGGAGGGAGCCGTGGGTGCTGCCATGGAAGACTCGGTCATTGTATTGCATATCGCCACGCATGGCTTTTTCTTCTCCAAGGCTTCAGAGGCTTTAGACCTGAGTGCCAAAATGGATAAGGCAAATGAGCGTATCGAAGCGCGCTTGGCTAGAGAATCGAATCCACTGTTGAGGTCAGGACTCGCTATGGCTGGGGTCAACCATGTTTGGAAAGGTGGGCAGTCTATCACTGGGTTGCAAGATGGTATCTTCACCGCCTATGAGGTAGCTAATTTGGATTTGTTCAATACTGAACTGGTGGTGCTTTCTGCCTGTGAAACAGGGCAGGGCGATATCAACAACAATGAAGGGGTCATCGGTTTACAACGGGCGTTCAAGATGGCTGGGGCAAAGCGTCTGATTATTAGCCTATGGAAAGTACCAGATGCACAAACCTCCGAGTTGATGAAGCTATTTTATAAAAATTACTTGCAAAAAAATATGGACATCCATCAAGCTTTTGAACAGGCACAGCATGAGATGCGCCAACGTTACCCCAATGCCTATTATTGGGCAGCTTTTATATTAGTCGAATAACTTTTTAACTAAGAGCATGTTTAAATTTTTAGGTACTTATAGTCAGTGGACTAAGTTCCTAATCTTATGGTAAAAGAAGTTAAATTCCTTGGATTTTGTGCTGAGA
>CAZOLU010000076.1:0-12313 GCA_964580485.1 uncultured Saprospiraceae bacterium
TAAGCAGAGGATTGCAAACGTTGTATATATAATATTTTTTGTTACACTGCACTTCGCATCTTAAAATTAAAATCAAGCTATGCATCCATTAGCGACTCCACCCCCGATTCAGGCTATAGAGTCTATCCCTCTCCCACAAGCTCAACGGCGAAAATTGAGCAATGGGGTAGAGCTGTATGAGTTGAGGATAGGCTCTCAGGACATCATCAAAATCGAGTGGCTTTTTGATGCGGGGCGTTGGTATGAGCAAAAGCCGCTTGTGGCCAGAGCTGCTGCACAACTCCTCAAAAGCGGCACCCCTAATTATAGCGCAGATGAGCTGGCCGATTTTTTCGACTTTTATGGCGCAAAATTCAAGATCAGCGATGATTTTGATGAGGTGAGTGTACGGCTCTACTGCCTGACTAAACATTTACCCACGCTGCTGCCAGTGGTGCAGGAGTTGTTCAGCACTCCGATCTACGATCAAGATGAGCTGAAAAAGTTTGCCCAACGCCACAAGCAAGCCCTGCGCTTGCAATTGCAGAAAAATGATGTATTAGCCTATCGGGTTTTTACCGAAGAGCTTTTTGGCTCAAAGCACCCCTATGGCTACAACAGTATGCCAGCGTTTTATGATGCTTTAGATCGGGTAGCTTTGCAGGAACATCATGAGCGTTGTTATGTGGCTGGGGGCTGCAAGCTGATAGTCGCTGGTAAAACAGACGATGCTTTGATGGACTTGATCTGTGCTTATGCAGAGCAGTTGCCTGCTAAGGCAGCCCCTTTGGGGCGGCAAGTACCCCCCTTACCCCTAAAAGCTAGTAAAAAACGCTTGCCTTCGATCAAAAGCTCAACACAGGCTTCTATCCGTATTGGCAACCGTATGATTCCCAAATCCCACCCAGATTACCCCTATTTTGAATTTACCAACCTCTTGCTTGGAGGCTACTTTGGGGCAAGGTTGATGCAAAATCTAAGAGAGGACAAGGGCTATACGTATAGTGTATACGCTGCGGCCGAAACTATGCGGCATTCAGGCTATTTTTATATCTATACAGATGTGAATGTGGAGCTAAAAGAAGCAGCACTTGCTGAAATATATTGGGAAATTGAACGTTTACAAACGGAACCCGTATCTACAAAGGAGTTGGAAATGGTGAAAAACTATAGTTTGGGGATGTTTTTGAATGCCGTAGATGGGGTGTTTAATGTGTCTGCGATTTGGAAAGAACTTTTGGTGGAAGGCCTTTCCCCAGGGTTTTTTGACCAGTTGGTGCAGTGTATTACTGAAATCACGCCTCAACAAATCCAAAAAATGGCACGTTTATACTTTAATACCGATGACCTCTATGAGGTATTGGTAGGATAATTTCTTAATGAATATTTGAATAATGCTTGTTCGGCTCAAGTTTTTCTTTCTACTTTTATTGCTTTCTTGTACTCTTCCTGAAGCTCAGGCGCAGTCAATTTCGGAGCCTTGTGCCAGAATCCTTGTAGGTGCAGGACAGGATTCTATTACTTGGGCGGCTCAGCCCTGTGCCAATTTTGGGGGCTATGTGATCTTTGCTAGTGCAGACACCAATACTGCTAGTCCTTTACTACCCATTGATACTATTTTTAATGCTAACCAAAATGGATATTTGACCAACAACCCTACGGAGCAGGGGCGAAATTATCAAATTCGCATGATTTGTAATGGGGTGTTGACCAGTAGCTCCGTAGTATTTTCTAATCTAAGACCTGTTACTCCCAATATCCTTTCTGTAGATCTTTATTCAGGCCAACCTGTACTGAATTGGTCTGCAAGTCCTAGCCCTAATGTCATTGGTTACCAAATTTATAAAGAAAACCCCTATGGGTCAGGTAATTATTTCCCATACCCAGGAAATGGTCAGATCGTTAATGGTTTGACTTTTACGGATGCGAATAGCAGCGATTTGCTGGTGCGCTATCAAATCGCTGCTGTAACGCCCTGCAACGAAGGGTTGCGCTCAGAAGGAACTCCCCTGGATGGAACTACGGGGCCTCATACTTCTATTTTATTAGATTATACCATAGATGCTTGTGCTGGGGGGATCAATTTGAGTTGGAATGCTTATGAAAACTGGGCAGGAGGGGTGAGTACTTATGAAATTTGGATGGAACAAAACGGAGCTGCTGCACAATTGCTAGGAACAACGAGCAATACCAGTTTTAGTTATACTGGAGCTAATGATGGGGATAATCTAGTGTTTTGGATAGAGGCTCAAGAGGCTAATGCCAACAACAGTGCAAGAACCAACCAAGTGAGTTTTACCGCATCCCTCAATCGACCTATATCTTTCTTACAGCTTACAAAAGTTACGGTAGATAATGCTGGAACGGCTGTGGAGGTTGAGTGGCGTTGGGATACAGACATGGATTTTGGGCAAGCTTGGTTGCAGCGTTCGACAGATGGTCAAAGTTGGGAAAACCGACTAGCCATCAATGCTCAAAACTCAGTGAATAATGGTTTCTTAGATACAGAAGTAGACGTAAATGCCAATCGATACTACTATCGGGTGCTGGTGGAAGATCAGTGTGGTCAACAAACCAATAGCAATTATGGGAGTACTATTTTGCTAACAGGAGAAGCACAAGAGTCGTACAATAATGCCATTACTTGGACCCCATTGGATTTTGAGTTTGCACAAATTACCTTTTATGATGTGTATAAAGTTATCAGTGGGTTGGACAATCGTTTGGTGCGTCTAGATTCAAATACCGCTTACCTTGACAAGGTGAATATCAACATAGAGGAAGAAGCGAATAGTTGTTATTATGTAGAAGCTGAGGCTCGTCTTGTATTTCCAGATGGCACACAGCGGTTTTTATTTAGCCGTTCGAATAGCATTTGTTTGGAGCAGCAGGCGGTGCTGTGGTTTCCTAATGCTTTTTCCCCAGAGGGAGTCAATAGTAGTTTCCGACCTAAGGTGGCTTTTGGGCAAACCCTACAAAGCTACAACTTGCAAATCTTTGATCGCTATGGTGGTCAAATTTTCAATACCCAAGATATTGATGCAGCTTGGGATGGGTGGTATCAGGGCAAACGACTTCCGCAGGGCATTTATCCCTTTTTGGCACAATATACCCTAGCCGATGGGAGCAGTAATACCGTTCGAGGAACAATTATGCTCATTCGATAGAAAAAAATAGCAGGACTAGCTATTTTTCAATAGAGATTTACTAAATTTCGAACAATTTTCAAGCGTAAATTTCTTGACCCATCTCAAAAGTCCATCTACTATGCAATGGCTGAAACAACACCACAGCACTCTCTTGTCAATTGCTTTGATTTGTATCCCTTTTCTCCTCTTTGCTCAACACCCTGAAGCAGCTACTGAGGAGTCGCATCACAAAGAAGGGCACTTTGTAACGGTCGCCTTTGAGTGGATAGAGTACATTGCAGATATTGTAGGAATTATCATCTTGGTAATAGGTTTTTTGAAGGGAACTTATATGTTTGTTTTATTGGAGATTGATCGACTCCTGGGGCGAAAAGATCATGAAGAAATCTTCTCACTTCGTAATATCCTAGGAAGTTATATCATCATTTCATTAGATTTTCTCATTGTTTCAGACATTATCCACTCTATTTTAAGTCCTAATTTTAACGATCTCCTCAACTTAGGTATCATTGTTGTGCTTCGAACAGCAATCGGTTATTTCCTTGGCAAAGAGTTGCAAGAACTTAGACATGAGCTCAAACTGGAAGAAGCAGAGGAGGAAGAAGCCACTGCCCAAAAACACTAGTCTATTCGCTTAGGCTATTATTGTTGATTGGTTACGGTTGCTTTTGTTCAAGTAATTCAACAACTTGCACAAAGAGCTCGTTATGCTTTAAAAACAGGCTAAGATACTTTTAGCCCTCTATATTTTATGGTCAAATGTTGTCAGAATTGGCTTTAAGCTTCGTCTAAGTATATAAAACCCCAGATATTTTTAACCAAACACAATAATTATGAAGTCGTTTTTAATCTTATGCCTTGCATTTGTTTTTAGTTATACGATGCAAGCACAAGGCAGTTTTACCACAGGAGACAAAGCCCCAAAATGTAAAATCACTGATATCAATGGAAACACCTATAAGCTTAAACAGCTGGTAAAAGAAAATGAAAAACTCCTCATCTGTTTTATGCGTCCAGTTTGGTGTCCTGTTTGTAATCAGCGAACTCATGAGTTGATCGAAAACTATGAGCGTTTGAAAGAGAAAGGCTATGAAGTAATTGTGGTCTACCCCAGCCCAGTAGAAACTATGCAGCGCTATGCCAAAGACTTGGATATCCCTTTTATCGTTGTTTCTGATTATGAGGAGGAACTTTACCAACTCTTTGGAGTAGAAAAATCGACAAAAAAGTTGATGGCTTATCGTAAGCATAAGCAAGGGAAAAAACGAATGAAAGAAGGCAAAGCCTTGGCTACCAAAAAGTATCCAAGAAAAGGAGACAAGCATGGGCCTATTATTCCAGCAGATTTTGTCATTGATGCTGATTATAAGTTTCTAAATGTATATTATGGAGAGTATATGGGAGATCACCTACCTGTGGATACGCTTTAATATAGTATACAGCTATTAAAAGTTGCATTGGCTTAGAAGACTACTAAACGAAAAGACCCAAAGACAAGAAGTATAGCATCTTGTCTTTGGGTCTCTCAGTCTAATGTCTAAATGATATCCGCTACTCATTTGATTTAGAGCCACTTAATTATGCTGCCATCACTTTGGTAAAATTAGGGGATGACTTTATGTTTCATTTGAATAGCATAAGGATTTTTTGTAATATTGTAATAATTTTCGTTATTGACCTCAACCTATGAATAAGATATTGTTGTACAGTGCTTTACTAATGACCAGCTTTTTATTAATGGCTTGTCCCTCAGGAGGGAAGAAAACCCGTCTCCCCATTTACCTCAAGGAGACAAAGCCTTTAACAGAAATGGCTCAAATCCATAATAAGTTTGATCGATTCAAGCATCAAATTATTGGGCATTTTAGCAATAGAGCGCAGGCTGAAAACCAAGCAGGTGAAATTACACAAGAGTTTATCGTGACTCCGATCTTGAAAGATCGACCTGGCGAATTTTGGGTATATTTAGAGTTTTTCTCTCCTTCAATGGTAGAAAAACCATTAGATCAACGTATTGAGCAATACACTCAAATCGATCGAGATAGCTTCCGAATGGAGGTGTATTATCTTAAAGAACCTGAAAAGTACATTAACGAATGGAAAAAAGCGAAACCTTTTCCTAGTCTGAACATTCGGGAAGATCTGATAAGAGATGAGAATTGTGATCTAATCATTGTACACCAACAAGATAAGCCAGGAACTTACCGAACCCTCCTCCCACCCGAAATTAGTTGTCGAATGCAAGGGACTGATAACTTTGCAGAATATGTAGATCTCTCATTTGAATTGAGTGATGATATGTATCGAATGTGGTTCAAGTTTTATGATGCGAATCAAGAGTTGATGAAGGCTACGGATGAACCAGGCTTGCAATTCAAACGCCTAGACCCCACTGCCGAAGGATATAAAAATTTAGCAAAATAAGAAATTATGGAAATGCGTAGTATTGATCCCAAAGATTTGGAGATTAAAGATTTACATCAGTACATTGTAGGTGCAATCGCTCCACGACCTATTGCTTTTGCAAGTACTATTGATGAGCAGGGGGTTGCCAATATTGCTCCTTACAGCTTTTTTAATGCTTTTAGTTCCAACCCGCCTGTTTTTGTCTTTTCTTCTAATCGAAGCGTACAGACTGGAAAAACCAAGGATACTTTACACAATGCAATGGCTACCAAAGAAGTGGTCATTAATGTGGTAGACTACAAGATTGTACATCAAATGGCATTGGCAAGTATCTCTTATCCTGCAAATATTGATGAGTTTGTAAAAGCAGGGCTAACGCCTCTAGCATCTGAAACCGTAGCTCCGTTTCGCATAGCAGAATCGCCTATTCAATTTGAATGTAAAGTAAAAGATATTATTACTTTGGGGGATCATGGTGGCGCAGGGCACTTGATTATTTGTGAGGTGCAGCGTTTTCATGTACGCGAATCGGTGATAAACGGCAATCGCATTGATCCACATAAGCTTGATTTGGTGGGGCGTTTAGGACGAGCCTACTATGTACGTGCTAGTGGCGATTCTATTTTTACACTTTTTCAGCCTCCTGGCAAATTGGCCTTAGGTTTTGACCAGCTCCCTGAAAGTATTCGCCAATCTCAAGTTCTTACTGGGGGGGAAATCGCTACTATTGCTGGGCAGATGGCTTTCCCTAAACAAGATGATGTTAATCACCTCATAGCTAAAGACGATAGTCTAGGCACAATTGTTGAGGCTTTAAGGGCTGATAAACAAGCACTTCACTCCGCTTTGCATCGCTACGCCAAACAGCTGATTGCTCAGGACAATTCCAAGGATGCGTTTGCGGTATTGATGTATGCAGATGATTGTTTAAAAGAAGATTAACCAATATATTTTTCTACTTTAGCTCTATTACGTATCTTTGTTCAGATTTGAAAACGGTTTAGCACTCAAAATCTATGTCCTCAGATTTTAATTTATATAACCTACTTCCAAGACACACCCGGAAGATCCTTAATGCCAAGCATAAAGGAGCTAAGGTACCACATTTTGGAGAAAAGGTCTTACGCCTAGATAAAAAGGAAAGTGCCTGGGGTTCTGTTGGGACGGATGAAACCTATCACCGCTATCCAGATCCAAAAGCAGAAGCTCTACGGCTCGAGTTAGCAGATTATTTTAAAGTAGATGCGCCTAAAATTTTGGTAGGAAATGGTACAGATGCTTTGGTTGATCTGATTATGCGTAGCTTTTGTACTCCTGGCAAGGATCACATCCTGAGTTTTGCGCCACACGGAGCCGACCTCAAGCATTTTGCCTGTTTAAATAATCTGATTATGGAGGAGGTGAATCTCAATAGCCTTTTTCAAATGTCGATTTTTAAAGTACGTGCACAAATTAATGAGCATACCAAAATCCTGTTTATGGCTAACCCCAACCCAATCTCGGGGGTAAGCCTGCGCGGGATTGATATGGTAGATCTCATTGAGAGTTTTGATGGTCTTGTGGTGGTAGATGAAAGTGATATAGAGTATATACCTGAGAATAGTTTGCTGGAGTATCTCGACACCTACCCCAATCTTATCATTTTGCGCTCTTTTTCCAATGCTTGGGGGCTAGCTGGGCTTCGACTAGGAGTGGCTTTTGCCTCTCCTGAAATTACGAGGGTCCTACATTTGGTCAAGCCGCCTTTTAGTGTCAATGCTGTTGCTCAAGAAGCTGGGATCAAAGCTCTAAGAGTGCCCGACCAAAAAGACCGTTATGTTGCGGAAACTATTCTTGAAAGAGATCGAATGAAGTCTAAATTAGAGCAGCTTCCCTTTGTTGAAGAAGTCCATATTTCTGATGCTAATTTCTTGTTGCTGCGGGTGGAAAAGGCAGATCAAGTAGAGGAATATTTGAGAGAAGAGGGCATCGCAGTATATAATGTTTCTCATTTTCACAATTGTCATAATTGTCTGCGTATTACAGTTGGGCTTCCAGAAGATAATCAGCGATTGATCCGAGCATTTAAAGAGATGCGAGCCAAAACCTCTCCTGCCCGAGTATTTTTAAAGAACTTGGGCAAAAGCTTACAAAAAGCTAGTGTGTTTTTGGGCTTTTTTAAAAAAATAGTAGGATAATTTTTTTCTAAAAAAAACGAGGTATTTGTTCACACTTTAGTATTCTATCACATTAACAAGTGATTCAAATGCATATTCTCTTACCTAAAATATATTCAAAATGAAAATTCGAGCCTTCCTTTCTATCCTTGCAATTGCAATCTTTGCATTAGCTTCTTGTACAACAGAGGCCCCTAAACAAGAAAAAGAAATCAAATTGGATACTCGTGGAATAGAGGCAACTGTGGCCGAAGAAAAAGCACCTAGCAGTTTCGTAACGGGTACTTGGAAAAATGGAGATATTTGGGTAAAGCTAAAGATTGATTTGACTTTTGAAGGATCTTTTGATGGAGGAGATGTAATTATTGGAAAATGGTCTTTGAGCGATGATGAAAAAACCTTGACCCTTACCGAAGGTAAAGGAACTGAAGGCAAAGGGCAGAGTTTTGTAAAAACTTATACGGTACTCGAACTTTCAGATGCCGTCATGCATGTAGAAGATGCTGATGGAACAGTTTTGGAACTACAAGCACAATAAATAAAGTAAATAGGCAGCAGTAGTGTTGCTAAGCGTCCTTGGGAAAGGCTGTTGGGGTATACCGACAGCCTTTTCTCATTTTTCGATTCTCTCTCAGCCTTCTTTTTTGTGTATGTGTTTAGTGTAGGGAGTCTTTCCCTAGGGATGCCCTTGGCATAGGCTCCCGAAGCCATGCCTACGCAAGCCGTAGCCTTTCCCCTAGAGATGCCAAAGGTCTCAAGGACTCCTTTCCCTTGGCGCATCCCCAGGGAAAGACTTCTAAAAAGTCAAGAATTACGCTAAACAGATATATTTTATTGCATCGAGACGAGCCCCGACGAGTTTAGCCCGAAAATTCCGTAAAGTGCTGAAAACTAGGAGTTACAGCTCATGGGCTGTAGCGTTGTGCACAACTATTGCAGGGTTGCTTTTACAAAAAAAGAGGGCAGCCGAAAACCAATCGACCGCCCTCTAGACCTTGATAGACCAGGTTTATTTTTCAAAAATAATTTCCAGCTCTACTCGGCGGTTTTTCTTACGACCCTCAGAGCGGTTGTTGTCTGCAATAGGACGCGTATCTCCATAAGCTTCTATGGTAAATCGGCTTTCATCAATTCCTTTTTTGACTAAGTAAGCTTTTATAGCTTCTGCCCGATCACGAGAGAGTTTCATATTGTCCTCAGATTTTCCAACATTATCGGTATGCCCTGCAATACGAAGGCGATAGTCTGGGTTTTCCGCCATCAAATCATAGAGTTTGTTCAAGCTTGCATAAGATTTAGAACGGATACGAGCATTCCCCGTTGCAAATTCGAGATTGTCGAAAGCTTGGCGGATAATCTCTTTCACCTCTTCTTTGATTTCAGGACAGCCTTTGTTGGCTATAATTCCAAAGACTTTGGGACAATCATCATCCTTATCGAGAATACCATCTCCATCGCTATCTGGCCAAGGGCAACCCTTGTTTTCTGCAGGACCTTCTGTAGCGGGGCAATCGTCTTCTTTATCCATAACACCATCGCCATCTACATCAGGACAACCATTGAATTTTGCCAATCCTGCTTTGTTGGGGCAATCATCCTCACTATCTTTAATCTTATCGCCATCAGAATCAGGACAGCCATTGAATTCGGTAACTCCTGCATCTTCGGGGCAATCATCTTCTTTATCCATAATACCATCCTCATCAGTATCAGGGCAACCTTTAAAATCTTTAATTCCCGCCACTTCAGGACAGTCATCCTCTTTATCCATAATACCATCTTTATCGGTATCGGGGCAACCTTGGAACTCTTTAATACCTGCGACTTTCGGGCAATCGTCCTCCTTATCCATAATACCATCTTCATCAGAATCAGGACAACCCTTAAACTCCGCAA
Source organism: uncultured Saprospiraceae bacterium (assembly GCA_964580485.1). Lineage (GTDB taxonomy): Bacteria > Bacteroidota > Bacteroidia > Chitinophagales > Saprospiraceae > Saprospira. Next base: position 9,587 of record CAZOLU010000076.1, read on the forward strand.
TACCAGGACTTTCAGGACAGTCATCCTCACTATCAGCAATACCATCATAATCGGAGTCGGGGCAGCCTTTAGTCGCCCAAGTTCCAGCTTTTCTGCGGCATTCATCAAATTTCTTGGAAACATGATCCTTATCTCGATCTTTCAAACTACGAAAGATAGGAACATTCAGGGCTAGGTAGAAATTAGCATCATAAATTTCATTAGCTCTGAATAAAGGAGCCAAATTATTGGTACCAACAACCAAGGGACCTAGGCGCATTCCTGTTCCAACTCGGAAGTTGCCATGAGCATTTATAGAGACTGGAAGATAAAAGCTAAACCAACGATGCTCAAATCTGGGGGTAGCACTAAACTCAGAAATTGCACGAGTTTTTTCAGGGTTGCGTACAAAACCAGGAGCCAGGGATACCGTAGCATTGGCATAAAAACCCTTCCAGATATGGTAATCAAAAAACAGGTTGATTCGAGTAGGTAGAGCGACCAAGTAATTTTCTCTATCGGTTTGGCGGAGTTGGAATAATCCATTGAGCGTATCGCTAAAGCCCTCTAAACCAGAGGTTCCAAATTCGTTAAAAGCATCCTCAAAAAATTGTTCTAAAACAATATCATCGACATCTGCATAAAATTCTCCATCATAACCTCTTGAGCGGCGGAAGTTGAGGAATCCCAAATCGGTGATGCTAAATCCAGCCTTGAACATATACTGATTTTTGGTTGGATTAACATAGTTGCTATCCCCATCCATGGCATATCGGTAGTCTTTATGCTTAGGGCGATATTCATAAACGGCACCAATATCCCAACCCAAGCCATAACGATTTTGATCCAATACTTCTTGCTGTGTAGTTGGAATTGTAGAGAAGGATTCTGAATAGCCAAAAGAAAGATCTGTTTCATCAATAGTTAGGGTAGAATCGGAGGTAAATTCAATTTTAGCATTTTCCGAATACATATAAGCATTGGCCAAACCATAGGTCAGCTTCATAGTACCCGCAGCTTTGAGGTAATGCTCTCCGGTATTGATAATATCCTGACCATAAGTCAAGCCCCATTCCATCCAGCTATTGGCTTGCAAAGAAAAGTTTTGATTATCGATATTCAGGTTGTAAAGGTCGGCCAGCTCTTGCTCATAGAGGGCTTGTCGAGCAGTGGCTTCATCAATTCCATTGGCATTGATCATATTCCGAACCCGAAAATTGAAACCAATAGCTCTTTGTTTTTTCTTGCCAAAGGTGAACATAAAAGAGGGTAGCCCAGCTTCTAAATCAAAATGAATGGCTTTGGGATTTCCATTGAGTCGTTCTACCAGTTGGTTTGCTCTAAAATCAGGATCATTTTGAGCCGTAGTATCATACAGTACGTCAGAATTTAACCCTATGTAATTGTTGCTAAAAGTCATGTTGGTAGATAATAAATTGATGTGTACTTTGTATCGACTATCTACAATATTAGCAGGATTAAAGTTGAGCCCATAAACCCCTGAATAATTATCTGTATGCAGTCCCATATAGTTTTGGGCATAGCTCAGATGTATACTCAGGCAGAGTAATAAAAAGACAGAAAACTGCTTCATAATTTGATGAATTTTTTAGTATTGAATGAATGCTGAGTGTTCTTCGCAAAGATAAGGCTATTCTTGTATATAATAAAAAAGCAGGAATGATGGGGGTCATCCCTGCTGAGTATTTATGATGATTTTAATGAGTAGTGTTTTTAACGAATGGTGAATGCTAGGCTGTTTAGGTTGCGGCCAGCCCCATCACCTGGGCAACGCCCTTTAACTTCTGTAAACAGATAGGCATCCCCAGGCTTTGCTCTTTGGATAGCTTGAAGTGCTTTGCCATTGAAAGCACCTCCAGCATTGGCGATAGAAATAATAGATTCTCTTTGGGGAATATACTGCAAGTTAAAGCCTTGAATTTCACATTTAGCATCAAAATCGAAGTTTTCGAGTACTGCCATCAAACCTTTTTGTGCTTGCATTTCCCCAGCTCTCATCTGTCCACCAGCTTTATTGTTGGTAAGCGCAGCTACAGGATCTGGGATGCGCTTTACACGATAAGGCGACTGCATGAGTGTTTTTCCAGTTTTTTCGTTGGTTACGACAATTTTACAAAATTCTCCTGCAGCAGTAGGTTTTGTGGGGTTAATATAATAGCGACCTCGTCCCCGACCTGGTTTAATAGTAGCTCCTGCTCCTGAAACCGAAACAGAAATATCATTAGAGGAGATGCCTGCTGCAGAAACGGAAACGGGGTTGTCTACACCTATGTAAAACACATTCATTTTGTCTGGAAAGGCTACAACAGAAGGCACCCCTACTTCAAACTTGAACTCTCGGGAAATACTTTCCACTTCTCCAGTCAATGGATTCATAATCTTAATATTAGCAGTATAAGACTGTGTTCCTACAGAATAAGGGGTAGTCCTAAACTTGGCTCTACCATCTGCTACTGGCAAAGCTCGACCGTTTACACTAACCGAAAATTGCGCCTGACTAGAGAAGGCTCCTAGTGCAATATCAGCCTCATAGGTTTCTCCAAGTAAAATATAAGGCTTTTCAGAAGAGGAAAATACCTCAAATTGGTCATAGACCAAAGACTTGACATTAACACTTTTTCGGAGTACCTGCAATAGTGCAGTATTGGCAAGTTGTAAATCTACACGATATTGCCCTAGTAGATCCACAACTTGTTGTAAATTCCGAGCATCTGCCTCTATTTTTCG
>CAZOLU010000077.1:0-12270 GCA_964580485.1 uncultured Saprospiraceae bacterium
GTCGAAGAAGTTAAAGAGATCGTCGATTTCCTGCAGATGCCAGAGAAATACCAGAAGCTCGGTGGCCGCATTCCGCGAGGTGTGCTGCTCGTCGGCCCTCCCGGGACGGGGAAAACGCTGTTGGCCAAGGCGATTGCCGGTGAAGCTGGGGTTCCTTTCTTTAGTATTTCAGGTTCTGACTTTGTAGAGATGTTTGTTGGGGTAGGTGCTTCTCGTGTTCGTGACTTGTTCCGCCAAGCTCGTGAAAAAGCACCTTGTATCATCTTTATTGATGAGATTGATGCTATTGGTCGTGCTCGTGGTCGTAATGCGGTACAAGGTAATGATGAGCGTGAAAATACCCTCAACCAACTACTCGTTGAAATGGATGGGTTTAGTACTGAAAAAGGGGTAATTATCATCGCAGCAACCAACCGCCCCGATATTCTAGATAGCGCATTGCTTCGCCCAGGTCGTTTTGACCGCCAGATTTCAATTGACCGCCCAGACCTAAATGGTCGAGAGCAAATTTTCAAAGTTCACCTCAAACCTATTAAAATTGCAGGTGATGTCAATGCCAAACAGTTGGCTCTACAAACTCCTGGTTTTACTGGAGCAGAAATATCCAATATGTGTAATGAAGCAGCCTTGATTGCTGCACGCCGTGGTAAGAAGTTTGTAGAAATGCAAGACTTTAATGATGCTATTGATCGGGTAATTGGGGGATTAGAAAAGAAAAATAAATTGATTTCTCCTGAAGAGAAACGAGTGATTGCTTACCATGAAGCGGGACATACTCTTTGTGGTTGGTTTTTGGAAAATGCCATGCCTTTGGTTAAGGTAACGATTGTACCTCGGGGTATTGCTGCACTTGGTTATGCTCAATATTTGCCTAAAGAACAGCATATCACTACGGTGGAACAACTGCTGGATCAAATGTGTATGACCTTAGGAGGGCGTGCTGCTGAGCGTATTGTGTTTAATAAGATTTCTACAGGTGCACAAAGCGATTTGGATCATGTTACTAAAATGGCCTACTCGATGGTGACGGTGTATGGGATGAATGAGAAAGTAGGAAATGTGTCTTTCTATGCAATGCAGAATGATAATGCGTTTGGCAAACCTTTCTCTGATGAAACGGCAAGCTTGATTGATGAAGAAGTTCGCCAGATTATTGAAGGACAGTACCAACGTGCGCAACAACTCTTGAGAGAAAAACGCAAAGAGTTGGAACTCCTCGCCAATGAGTTACTCAACCAGGAAGTACTGCTTAGAGATGACGTAGAACGCCTAATTGGCAAGCGTCCTTTTGATGATGTTCCTGGTGAAAACGGAGAAAAAGCATTAAGTGAAAATAATGGAGTAGATACTTTGAATGAGGATACAGATTTAGATGAAACTCCCGTAGAGCCAGAAATCTAATAGCATGCGATTCAAGCTTTTAACAATAAAATAATTTTCTAAAGCTTGTCTAAACTTCTAAAAGCGTTATCTTTGCTGACCTAAAAGCAATCAGATAACGCTTTTATTATTTTATGAGCCTAGCTAAAAAAAATATACTCCGTCGACTACGTCAAGCACTACAAGAACCCTTGCCCATTCCTTACCCTGAGGTAAAAGATAGCGGTGCAATCTTCCCTGAACAGCCTGGCGAACTTCTTCCCTTATTCCTTCAACAGTTTGAAAAGGTTGGTGGGTATTGCTATACAGCTCCTAGCTTTGCAGAATTAGTGCAACAACTTCAAACACTCATTGAGCAAAAGCAATGGCAGGAACTCCACTGTAAAGATGCTCGCCTCCTCCACCTGTTTCAGCAGCATCAACTCAGTGGCATCAACCAACAAAAGAGCTTTACCCCTCAGGCGATTGGAATTAGTAGCTGCATCCAACTGGTCGCTCGAACAGGTAGCATTTTGCTAGGCAGCCATCAGGCTAGTAGCAGACAACTGACGATCGCAGCCGATGTACATATTGTTGTTGCGGATGAAAACCAGTTGGTTTACAATATCCATGAGGCCTTCTCCAAACCCAAGCAATTGACAGTACTCCCATCCATGCTATCGCTTACTACAGGCGCAAGTCGAACCGCCGACATTGAAAAAACCTTGGTGATGGGTGCCCATGGGCCCCGAGCCTTGTACTTATTTTTACGCAGTAATCACAAAACAAAATAAAACACTATTTATCAACAAAAGTACCCTATCCTCCAATATCTGGGGTACAAAAACCTTCCCCACTATGAAATATTTTTATTTGAGTTTATTTTTATTCAGTTGTTTGTTTTCTAATGCAAATCATCAACCTATTCCAAGATTGGCAGACATTCAAAAACTCTCTCCAAAAACCATTAAAAAGCAAGCCAATAAATACTTTGAGTTGGAAGACTATCAAAGAGCCTTTTACTATTATTTTGCATTGAGTAAAACCAAACGTCACCTCAACAAAAAGCTACGTTATCGTCTAGGGAAAACGGCTATTTATGCTCAAGAATATCAAATCGCTGTTCAACAACTTAAAACCCTACGAAATAAAGATGGTCGCTTTCCTTTAGCTCGCTACGAATATGCTAAAGCCTTGAAAAACAGGGGACAGCATGAGGCCGCACTAGCAGAGTTTCAACAATTTTTAGAAGCATACCCTTATACAGAAAATGCCTACCAACAATTGGCTCAGCTCCATATCAAGGCCTGCCAAGCAGCTATTGATGCAAAAAAACATCCTTCTAACTTTGCGGTGGGCAGTATTGGTAGCGATTTTGAATCAGGAGAAGGTAATATTCGGTCGATGACTACCCCTAGTAGTACAGGATACCGCCTCATTGAGTATCAGGAAGAAGGGCGTGGGAGCTGTATCAAACGAGTAACCCCAGATATGAAAATTGAAGATTTGAATAATAGTATTGGCAATCCAGTATTCAACAGTGGCTGCCCACATATTGCCCCTGATGGAAAAACAGTATTTTTCTCCCGACAAGAGTCGAATAATCAGACCAATATTGAATATAAGATTTATCAAGCTCAAATCACAGCAGAAGGTGAAGTAGTCAATATTCAAAAACTTGGTCCAGAAATCAATCGGGATGGCTATTCTAGCATTTATCCCTCGGTAGGTTTTACAGATAAGGGACAGGAGATTTTGTATTTTTCTTCTACACTGCCCGGAGGAGAAGGAGGTTATGATATTTGGTATGCCATTCGTATGGAAAATGGTCAATTTACCCGAGCTTATAACTTGGGAACCCGGATCAATACAGAAAAAGACGAAATCACTCCCTTTTATTATCAAGAAGGTGGTGAGTTGTATTATAGCTCTAATCGTCCAGAAGGTTATGGGGGCTTTGATGTGTATCAATTGACGGGAGAGAAACGCCGCTGGATGGAAGATGCTGCCAAGCACTTGGGCTATCCGATCAATTCGGCAGGAGATGATACCTACTTTGTGAAAGACAAAAATGGGCAGGGCTTCTTTACAACCAATCGGGATGGCAAAGCTAAAGCACTTCGCCAAGCAGAAAAAAGCGTAGAAGTTGCTCCTTAATGCAGGGATTCTTTTTAATTATTATGGTTCTTTGACAAATCCTGTGTAAAATTAGTAAAATGGCGTAGCGCTGTGAAATAGTAGCTGACTAAAATGAGGCTAGACCGTAGTGCTAACGGAGGGCCGAGCGAATAGCCCCAAAGGGATGTCCTTGGCACGAGCTATGCAACATAGCGACCGAAGGCAGATCATTGCCGTAGGGCCCACAGCAATTGCCAAAGAATCATTATTATTATTAACTATTTGGCCCAATGATCGCCGAACCCTATGCCAAGGGCATCCCTGGGAAAGGAAACGGCTTGGTCAAAGCGAGCTGCTAGGATCCTTTCCCGAAGGGCTCAGTCTTCTTTTTTGCAAAAAAAATAAGGCTGAGAGGATCGAAAATTGACCGCAACCAAGCCCTAGCCTTTCTCCGAAGGAGTCGAAGAAGGCTAGGGGCTAAGAAAATAGGCTAAATAGTTACAATTACTAAATATGCCTCATCCCCTAAATTTACCAAAGTGGTAATAGCACAATTAGGCTAATCCTAAAAAGTCCAAAACATCGACAAACAGATGTTTTGGACTTTTTGATTATCCCCTAGATAATACCAACACTAAACCTCCTCGATCGTTTCATCCTTGGCTTCAAAATCACCACGCTTTACACCCAAATACACAGCAAAGCCAAAGCCTAGTAAAATAAGGATAGAAGAGATTAAAACAGCCGTTTCGCCAATAGCAAAAGAACGAGGTTCAAAGACCATTTCAACGGTATGTTTCCCAGAAGGAATACGCATTCCTCTCAAGAGATAATTTACCTTAATAAAGTCCCCATCCGCTCTTTGTCCATCAATATAAACATGCCAACCCTTCGAAGGTGGATAGTAGATTTCTGAAAATACGGCAAAGCGTTCATCCTCCGCATTAGTTTCAAAAACTAAACGCTCGGGATGATACTCTGTAAGACGAATATAATCGCCACTCCCTGCACGATTGCTCAAGCCTTCTAAATAAGCAGCATTTTCTTTTTGTGTAATGGCTCTACTACGAGCATCGGTCAAAGCACCTAGCTCTACAATTTCAGCATCGGCATTTTCCACTAGATCCACTTTATCCACAAACCAAGCATTCCCCAAAGCACCTAGCTGTACAGCTTGTTCAGGGCTGTTGATCACATATTTCACATTCAGCATTTCTAAAATATGGCGCTGTTCGGTCAAAATGGAATTTCCAGTGACATAAGCTTCTACTACTTCTTGTAGCAAAATGGGTTTAGCAGCATGGTAGCCCCCTATCACTTTATGATAAAAAGCACCTTCTGAATTGGAGAAAGGATTTCCAGGATTTCCTCCACCACGAGAGCCCGCAATGAGATCAAATACTCGGAAATGAGGATCTTGATCTGCCAAGATTTGCTGATCAGCTTTGGTAGGAGCAGGAATATCAGAACTACGGCTTTTCTTATGAAATGATTTTTCATTGACATAACCTAGATCTACCTGCACCAAATCAATCATGGTTAAGACCCCTAAGGCTGCTATTACCAGCCAGCCCTGCTTGAAGCGATTAGTGGCATAAGCCCACATCACCCCAGTGCCCAAGACCAAAAAGATAAAGGCGCGCAACACATCAGATCGAATTAGTGCTCCTCGGTCGGCTTTGATGGCCTCTAAGAGTGCCGCCCACTGTGGAGCTTTTTTAATCAACTCCTCTAGTCTTCCATCGTTAGCCCCCGTCAAATCTCCATAGCTAAAAATTAAGGCCCAAAGCAACAATACAACTGTAGTTCCAGCAGCTAGGTAGAGATAGAGCAAGGGACTTTCTTTTTGCCCCATTGCTGCAAAAAGCTTGGGCATGAAAAAGCCTTTAGGTGCAGTGGCGATCTTTTGATTTCTTTCAAAATTGATAAAGGCAGAAATTCCCATCACCGCTAAAATGGCTGCTAAGATCTGAGCAACAGAAAGTGCCATAGTTACTGCCCTAAATTTGTTGTATAATGGAAAATAATCTACCATAAAGTAGTTGAATGCCTCAAAATTACGCCCCCAACCCAAGATAATCATAAAAATCATGGAAATTCCCAAGGCCCATTTCAGGGGTCCCTTAGCCATAAACAAGCCCAAAAAGGTCAGCATACAGATGAGGATTCCAAAATAAACGGGTCCACTAGTAAAAGGTTGGTCCCCCCAATACTGCGTAGTCATTTGTACCAACTGTTGCATCACCTGTTGCTGTTGTTGGGGATTGGTGACCATTTTTAGCATATTTTCAATCTCTTCGCCCGAGTTGGTATTCTTGTCGAGGGCAAAGCGAGCCTTGCTATGGTCAATGGCAAAATATTTTCCATTGGCCCCCCCATAAAAATTCGGCAATAAGAGGGTAAAGGTTTCCATTTTACCATAACTCCAAGCAAAGATATAATCCTTATCCAAACCACTTTGAGGTCTAGATTTTCCTAAGCTCAATAGGTCGGCTTTGTATTTTTCTACCAAATCTGGCCCCAAAGCCGACGAAAGTCTTTGTAAATAGATGGGCTCTGCTTTGATGGTATTATTGATGATACCCGACTTTTGCAGCGTTTGAGCCTTTTCCATAGGAAGGCCTTTAGTGATCAAGACACTCAGATCCTCCTCATCCAAGACAAAGGCCGTCAGTTCAGACTGCCCTCGAATCGTTTCTTGAGAATACTCATAGGTAGTCCAGATGGGTGAAAGATTACTGAGTAAGGCTAAGGCCCCTCCAATCACTAAAACTCCTACACCTTTGAGAAAGCCTGTCCAGCGTTTTTGGATGATGGTATCTACTAAGAATGCCAATCCGACAATCCCTGAAATTAGTAAGGTATAGTAAGTGATTTGCAGGTGACTAGCCGTAAGCTGGGCGGCTAGAGCCAAGGAAAAAATAGCTCCCCCCAACAATACACGCTTGCCCCGTAAGGCCATCACTACTCCCCCAAGCACAATACCCATATAAGCCATGGCATGCAGCTTGGTCGAGTGCCCTGCCTCAAAGAGCACCAGGTTGTTGGTCATAAACCCAAAGGCTATCGCTCCTAGCACAGCCCCCCACTTGTCTATTCGCATAGCCAGAAGTCCAAGATAGGTAAACAACATCATCAAAAACATGATGGGATGAGGTACACTAACGGATTTCCAAAAGCGAAGTGCTCGCACCACCTTATCTACAACATTGTTGTTATAAGGTCCATAGATTTGATAAGAGGGCATCCCTACAAAGACCTGATTGGTCCATTTGGGAGTATAGCCTTCTTTTTCTTTATACTCGCGCAACTCGGTTTGCATACCTTTGGCTTGCACATTATCATGTTCGCTCAACGACTTGCCATCAAAGGCTACTGGTTTGAAATATAAAACCGCAGCAATTAGCAATCCTAGTACAATACCTAGATGGATTAAAATATTTTCAACTTTCATACTTGAGTAGATTCTTCCAAATGGATTTTAAGTCTATTAAAAGGGAATAGCCCTAACGTTTTTTTCCTACAACAATCACTGAATTGCCCAAGCGTTGCCCCACTGCCCAATCTAAAACTTTGAATATGGGAACCAATCGATTGTAGGCTCGAATCGGTTGCTCGGGAAGTACCTGCCGCTTGAGTATTTTGCCATACCAAAACCAGCCCCCTACTGCCGCAAGATTAAAATACTGATGATGAACAATATCAAAACCTGCTTTTGTAAATTTTTTCGTCAATTTTTTTCGTGTATATCTTCTATAATGACCAAGGTTCTGATCTAAATCACAAAAAAGCTGCCGATAAGCAGGAACTAAGATAATGAGATTTCCGTCTTTTTGTAATAATTTATAGCAATTTTCGAGTGCCTTCTGGTCATTCTCAATATGTTCGACTACGTTTAAGGCATAAACGGTCTTAAACTTTCCTAAATGAGCCTTGTAGTGCTGTTCAAAATGGGGGTCTACCAAGTTGATTTGATCGATTCCTAGCATAGAGCTTGCATCAGTAAAGTTATCTTTCAAATACTGGCAGTACTCTTCCCGAATATCGGTTAGTAGAATGGGATAAGCAGCTTTTAGAAAGAATTTTGAGATGTTGCCAATACCGCTACCAATCTCTAAGATAGGTGCTTGACAAAAGGGAAGTATTGTCTGAAACATCCAGTGATTGAATCGATCTGCTTTTGCAAATATTTTTAAGGTGGCCAAACCGACCCTATCTTCAGGATTTGTCGGAAAAAGCGCCATTTTTAAACATTTTGCGTTTGGCTGTAAAAATATTGTATTTCAAAATACAATAAATGGCTCGAAATCCATCTCTCCATCCAATCTTCTTTCCTTCTTCGTAGGTTCTACCATAGTAGGATATACCTACCTCATAGATCCGAATCTTGGGTACTCTTGCTATTTTAGCGGTAACCTCTGGCTCAAAACCAAAGCGATTTTCCTTCAGTCGGATTTGTTGAATAATATCGGTACGAAAGAGTTTGTAGCAGGTTTCCATATCCGTTAGGTTCAGATTGGAAAACATATTAGAAAGGAAGGTCAGAAATTTATTGCCTAGGCTGTGCCAGAAAAATAAGATGCGGTGAGGATTCCCTCCCATAAATCGAGAACCATAAACTACATCTGCAAAGCCCATCAATATAGGTTTGAGTAAGATATTGTATTCTTCAGGATCATATTCTAAATCAGCATCCTGAATAATCAGGTACTCTCCTGTGGCATGTTCAATGCCTGTATGTAATGCAGCTCCTTTCCCTTTATTCACCTCATGCTCTAGATATTGGATAGGGAGTTGAGGGTTGAGGTTCATGTAGCGTTGGATAGCACCTTTGGTATCATCTTTAGAACAATCATTCACCAAAATAACCTCTTTAGCGATATTCTCTGGAAGCTGAACATCTCTTACTTTGTCCAGAATCTTATGAATCGTCTTTTCCTCATTATAGGCAGGAATAACGATACTCAGTTTAGTAATTGAAGCTGTGTTTTTCATCTTGGAAACTAAGATTATCGCTCGAGAGCTGAATTTAATACGCAGTGTAGCTGCAAAAATATCTAAAAAAGTGGAATTTACTAATTAAATACCCAAATAAGCCTTTTTTAATTCTCTCTTTGAGTTGTATATAAAGTAGCTCAAACACGGCATTAACAATAGAAAAAAGAACTTCTTTTTGGATTTTACATCAAAAGTTATCTATTTTGGATAGATTATTGAAGGACTGTTTTTTTGAATATTAAAACTATAAAACAAATCATTATGAAACATTTTATCTTACCTTTAATTTTCCTATTCGGAATAGGCTTTAGCTCTATTTCTGCTCAGATCAAATTTTCTTTAAAAGAGGAAAATCGTGCTATGAGTGCAGGATCTCAAAATGCTTTGGTTATTGAGCTGCCTAATTCTTCGGCAAAAGAAGTTGGCAATGCGTGGAAAGACTTCATCAAAAAATACAAAGGAAAAACGAAGTACGATAAGCGTGCTAAAGAGTACTTTACAGATAATACCATCATTAAGGGGGTGTCTGATGAAAACAATACAATTGACGTTTATGCAAAGGTAGAAGACAAAGGAGAGGCTGGATCTGAAATTGCGATCTGGTTCAATTTGGGTGGTACTTACCTTTCTCAGAAAGAACATCCAGACCGTTTTGAGGCAGCAAAAAAGACTTTAGAAAAATTTACAGAGCAACTATCTGCAGATATGTTCGAGGATATTCTTAAAGAGGAAGAGAAAAAGTTGAAGGATATGGAGAAGGAGCTAAAGGATATGGAAAAAGACAAAGAAAAGCGTGAAAAGGATATTCGGGATTATAAGGATAAAATTGAGGAGATGAATAATAATATTGCTGATGCAGAAGGTGATATTAAGGAAAATCTTGAAAAACAAGGGGAGCAAAAGAAAGCCATTGATGATCAATCCAAGGTGATTGATGAGCTCAAAGCTAAAATCAAAAAGTTGAAGTAACCCCTTCGCTTTTAGCTATATATTATAAGCGGGCACCCTTGAAGGTAGCCCGCTTTCTTATTCTAGTAGTAAGCTATCGCTTTGTAATCATGTTTTCAGGTATCATGATACATATCTTTATGATGCCTGACTTTTGTAGATAGGTTCTTCTCGCCCATGGATTTTAATCCATGGCTTTGATGCTTGCAGAAGTTTAAACCCTTGAGCCTAAAGTACCGCCAATTTTCGTTCGACCTTCATGATTTTCCGCACCTGATGCAGATTTAAAATAATGGGGTCATGCTCTAGGTAGTTGTCGGAAATCAGCTTGAGTTTGATGAGTCGCCTTGCTTTGGAGTAAATTTTTTGAATCCGCTTGACCAACACGGCTTGGTCTGTTACAATGGCGTAGATTTCATTATCGGCAATACGATCAGAGCCTTCTAGCTCGTTGCAAATCACCATATCCCCATCCGCAATAGTTGGGGACATCGAGTTGCCACTAATGTAGAAAGCCACGTAGTCGCCTCCGCCCAAGCCTGGGATCGAGAAGCGTTCCGTTGTTTCGTGTACGCTGATATCAATGGCGCTTGAAGCCAGAGCCTCGATATCCGAAAACAGGATATTGCCTCTTTGCTTCCCAAGAACACGCACATTGCTGGTCAGCGAATGCTGGTTGGCCTCCAAAAATGGTAGCCCTTCGCCCTTAAACAGGTAATCACGACTTGCGTTGAACTCCTCGCAAAAACGCTCGGCTTGCTCGAAGCTGATCAGCCGCTTGTCGTCTAAAAATTTGTTGATGAGGTTGCCATAGCGGCGGTCGCCCAAGACCTTTTCCGCCACAGCCGAAAACCCCAAATGGCGGTCGTTCCGCACAATCTGCCCCGATGCCTCCAACAAGCTAAAAACTTCCTTGAATCGCTCGTTCAATGCTTCCCGACCTTTTTTTGCATTCATTTCAATGGCTTTGCTGATGAAAAAATGAGTCAATTTCGCGATTGACTGCTATCAAAGAGTTTTACGTATTTTAAAATTATTTGTTTCAAATAAATTGGTTTTTAAGTTACTAAAAAGCTGCAACAACTTAATTCAAATCTAACTCCTAGACCTTTAACCAAGCAGTCTTAAATCGCTCCACTTTTAAATATTTTTGTTTTTTTTTTCGCAAAACACTTCCTAAATATTGTTTTTTATATCTGCACTAGTTATATTGTGAAAGCAAATATAAAATCGTACATATTTTCGAAGCCTGTGCCAAAGGTTCCAAGGACTCCTTTGGCATAGGATTCAGCAAAATTGATTGAATTTCAATTTGTGCACGGTTTTACAAAAGCAAAAGCCCCTTTAGGGGGCAAGCCAAATCACTCTAAAAATATTTTCTTATCCGCAATTAAAAATTTAACTATTATGCAGAACAATTATCTAGCAAGAAAAACCCGCCAATTTAAAGGCTTATGCAAAAAGATTGGCAAGCGCTGGGATAGCTTTTCTAGCCAAGAGCGTGAAAATTTACTCGGGCGTTTTCGCCGCCTTTACCGCAACCTCCAAACGGCTTTTGCTCGCCCTCAATTGCGTAAGATGATGGGCGCTGCGGCTTTGGTGTTGATGGGGATGGGGAATGTGCAGGGGCAGTATTTCAAAGCACCTGCTCAAGATACAATTGGATTTACTGGTCAACTTACACTAGGTAATGGTCACACTAAACCTGTATTTGTGGATATTGATGGCGATGGAGATTTGGATTGCTTTGTTGGGTCATTATCGGGGAATTTTTATTATTTTGTGAACAATGGAACAGCTTCAATTCCAAGCTTTCAGCTAAGTGGAGGTGCCACTCCTACTGCTAATCCTTTTGGGTTGAGTGATTTGTCAGCATTAAGTCCTTCAGGGGGAACTTTTCCTGGATTTGGAGACCTTGATGGAGATGGAGATTATGATGCTATTGCAGGACAAACCTATGGCAGTTTTTACTACTTTGAAAATACTGGATCTGCTAGTGCGCCTACCTTTGCAGCCTATGCTGTTGATACCTTTGGATTAGCACCAGTTACAGATGCTTTGGGTTTTGGTACAATAGAACCTGAGCTTGTAGATCTAGATAATGATGGAGATTTAGATTTAGTTGCAGGGGATTATGCAGGACACTTTTTTTATTATGAAAATACAGGAGATTCCCTTAATCCATCTTTTGCAGCTGTGGTTCAAGATACTTTTGGAATTACTGGACTTTCGGGTAATTACCCACAATCTACACCTTCATTTATTGACTTTGATGGCGACGGAGATTTAGATATGTTCTCTGGGTCAAGTACTGGAGACCTGCATTACTTTGAAAATACAGGTACATCTTCAAGTCCATCTTTTGACACTCCACAAATAAACCCCTTTGGGTTCCTTAGACCTAGTAGTTCATCTATGATTGTTTCAACAGCATTAGCAGATTTAAATAATGATGGTCGAATAGATCTACTGCTAGGCAGTTCTACAGGTAGTTTTTACTATTATGAAGGAGATTCTGTACTGACAACAACTCCTCCTCCTCCCTTGAATTTAGAGGAAAATATCACTGTTCCATTATTTAGAACTTACCCCAACCCCGTATCCAATCAACTCATACTCGAATTTTCGCAAGCGGCCAACTACCAGATTCTGGTAACAGATATTACTGGGCGTGAAGTCTACAACGAGTTTATTCAAGCAGACAACAACCTCCAACTCTCCACCCAAGCATGGCCTGCAGGCCTCTATCTCTTGCAAGTGCGCGATGAGCAGGGAAATGTTTCCACGCAGAAAGTGGTGAAAGAGTAGTTGGTGCAACATATCGTTAAAAAATCAAGGGCAGTAAGT
>CAZOLU010000078.1:0-12207 GCA_964580485.1 uncultured Saprospiraceae bacterium
ACCCTTTTTTCATAATTTTGAGAAATTCACCGAAGTATTGATCTCAAAAAATGTATTATTGAATATATCTATTTAGCCTTTATGCTAAATACTCTGTCCGAGAAGTTTTTGCATGATGCTATGCATGGGGCTACACCCCATGGACTGGAATGTCGCGCCTTCAGCGCTCACGAAAAAAGCTGTATTGAAGAATTCCTGGATACTGTACTAAACACCGTCTCTTGCTGTAGCCAAGCGGGTGGCTTCTGCCAAGGATAGGAGCCGTTGTTTGAACGAAATGCAATGGAGAGAGTGGCGGATAGCCTGGCCCGATAGGGGGCAGCCTAAATAGTTACTATTCAATCATAAAATCCCCCTCTATTCATCTAAAAACTTATAAAAAAATGCTCCAACAAACCTATCACGACAACAAACAACTAGCCTCCGAAGGAGAAGAAATTGAAGGTAAAAAACAGGGGACTTGGAAATGGTATTACCCTAATGGAAACCTAGAGAAACAAGGAGAATACGATCAGGGCAAACCATTTGGTCATTTCTACTTTTACCATGAAAATGGGCAGGAATCAGCCAACGGCCGCTATGAAGGAGAAAACTGTCGAGTGGGCAATTGGATCTGGAATAATCCTGAAGGAGCTATCAGCTACGAAATGCAATATGAGAAAGGAAAGAAAAATGGCTATGAACGTAAATATTCAGCCGATGGACAAAGCCTTATTTTTGAAAAACATTGGAAAAATGGAAAACTGCATGGTTCCTTCCTCCTCAATGATGATACCGGGAATCTAGTAGAACAAGCCAACTACATCGATGGCTTTTTAGATGGAGAACAGCTCAAAGTAGAAAACGGAAAAAAGAAAAAGAAAAAATATGCGTTGGGAGTGCCAGTCCTCAGCGAAAAACGTTGGACAAGCCTTGCCAACCAAATCAATAAAAAGAAAGATCACTATGCCAAGATGAAGGTGATGGAGAAAGTAGCTAACTGGGGAGCAAGAGCGCGCTCTATCTGGTTTATGGCAAAAGAAGGCTACTTAGATTTAGAGTTTCATGCAGGTTTATGGTCTGATTTAAAATCTGATCTCCACTATCTAAATACAGAAGAATTTATTAGCATCCTAAAAGGATTAAAACTAGATGAGGATTCCCTCAAAAATAGCCACAAATTTCTATCCTTTTGGCCGATGGCACTAGACTATATTTGCATGCATTATTATGCTAAAGATTCTAATGCCTTTGATGCAGCACTAGAAGACTTCTCGCCTAATGTTCAAGAGGGGATCAAGTTGGTGCAAATTCGCTTTGGTAAGGCAACAAAAGATGTCTTGAAAATTGATATGGCCAAAGAATTAGCCGACCAACAAATCAACCACTATGGTATTGGTGCACAAGGAGGAGGTGTAGATGGAGCCTTCTCCAATGTCTATTGGGCTAAAGATGGTAAAGCGATCACCCTCAACATCAGCAAGCCAGAAAGAGGAGGCCTGCCCAATGAAGCCTTTTATGAGTTCATCAAAAGTTTTACGACCAAAGAAAACTGGGAAAAAGCACTTTTGGCAACAGCACTAAAAAAAGAGTGGAATCTCCCTATGCCACATGCAATGGATGCAGTTAGAATCGCAAATTCTGAAGAGTTCATTCAGCTCTTTAAAGCCTTTTCTACCAGTCACTTCAAAGACTTTTATTGGGCATTGCTGGAACTCCGAAACGACTCGATCGAGGATCTCGAATGGATGGCCAAAAAGTTGAAAGAGGATTATCGCCCCGGTCAAAAGGCAGAAGCAGTAATCGTTACCGCAATTCTCCGCCGCAAAGCGGCTAAACAGGCCGTTCCGGAATGGTATGAGGAGCTCTTCACCTTCGACTCCTACTACTCCAGCAAAGATCATACTGGCGAATACTTTATGGGCATCGAGCATGTAGCAGAAGCACTTGCCTATCTCGAACAAGAAAGAATTGATCAACTCCTTAGGCGACAACTCCGTCATGACTACAGCTATGCGCGCGCCATCCCATTTCTGAACTTGACCAAGGATAAAGATATTTGGAATAAAGCGATTGTGGCCGTTGCGGAGAAACAAAAAGAGGAGTTGGTTTTGAGTAATCTGATGCCCATCTATTTGGGAATTCCTCGTCTTGACAAAGCGGCCCTGCCTTGGCTGGCGGCAAAGATTGAAGAGGCAGACAAAGAACATATCCGACAGCTCTTGGTATTGGCAATGATTTGCAGCCTGGCTAAACTTGCTGATCAGGGAGAAGATTGGCAAGAACAATACGACCAATTCTTAGAGCTCTACAACTGGCCGCCTAAATACGGCGATGATTACGATCACTATGTTGCTAGTTTTTTCCAAAAAGCACTTTGGGCTTTGCCTGAAGAAAGGCAGAGCAGTGTTTTTGAACGGCTCCTTCTTGATAGCAGTCAATCTACCTTCATCCGTATTTTTAGCTTGTTTAACGAACAGACCTCCGATGAAATCTTACGCAAGAGCTTTGCCGTTTTGGCCCGTCAACAGATCAAAAAACCTAATACCAACTGGGTGGAAAAGGCCCTACGCGACCCGCTAAAAGATCGAGCAGAAGAGATGATACGCTATGCCTTGTACCAAGGTGCAGAAGGACAGGTAATCGACTGGTTTAAATACGCAATTGGAAATGAAAAATTTAAAACACTCAAAAAAGAAGTAGCTGATATTATGGGCAAAGAAGTAGCTAAAGAAAAGACCAAAGTTGAGCAGTATCAGGACTTGATGCAGGCTTATTTACTCAAAAATCCGAATACAAAAACGACGACAGTTTATTGGTTGGAACGATCCGACAAAGCAGCTTCTCCCAAAGAGATCAATCGGGTTGGAGGCCCTGCCCTAGGTCTAAATAAAGACAATATGCCTAATTTTGAGGAGGAATATATGCAACATCTCTTCACGCTAGACCTCGAGTCTATGCTGGGACTTGCTGCAAAATTGCCAGAAGGAACAGCCGCCATAGCACTTTATGTCGCCAATCCAGATTATAATGAGGCTTATATGCCTGGCAATGAACAGGCGGAAGTTATTTATCTTACAGAAGAAGATCTTAAAGCAGGCTTTTTTGAAGCAGAAGATTATGAACCTTACTGTTCGGCCTCCGCTATTGTCGTTACAGAAGTTGAAGCTCCAATTGATTTTTTTAGTGAGGATTACAATCGAGAGGAGGAGGATTTGAAAGAACTCCGCAATAAATTGTACAATGCTCCGGCCTATGTCTTAGGTGCTCCAATTTGGCTGCAAGCAGCAGAGCATTTTGGCAACTTTCTTCTACAATTTGATGAGACATTTGCAGACATCAACTTAGGCGATTCTGGAATTATGTATGTCTTTGGAGATACCGCTTTTTGGCAATGTTATTAAAATTTTTTCTAGGGTTGAAAACCTTATATGTATTTAGCATGATTTTTAGCTTTTCGAAAGCCTTTAGGCTTCGTAAAAGCTGATCTACGCAAGTCGTAGCCTTTAGGCTTCGCTCGATGAATATGGGTCTGAAGCCTAAAGGCTACAGCTTGCGTGGCTTTAGCTTCGGTAGCCTAAAGACTACCTACGCTCGCTGATCGCTCCTCAGCTAAGCACTCGTTTCAACTCCCCCAAGGCTTTGCTCATCCAAGGATTATCAGCAGCAGCTTCCTCAAGGACACCCTCTATCAAGGGGAGGAATTTTTGAGCATCTGCTTCTAGTTGCTCTAAAATATAGCTGTCATTTTTATACTTCCAGATCATTTTGGTCAAGACTTTGGCATAGGAACAGATCGCTTTTTCCAAAAGACTAGCCCCCTCCTCTTCCTCAGATTCAAGATCTTCAAGACGGAAATTTTGCCAGCCCCAATGATACATGAACTTGTAGGCATTGATGGAAGCCTTTTCATGCAGCTCCACTACAAGTTCTAGCATTTTGGAATGAATAAGAGAAGGCTTGGGCATATCCAACTCTAGGTATAAATCCAGAGCTTCGTTAATACCCTCCGCATTGGGTTTTTCTAGCTCAGTCTGTGCTTTCATAAATCGCCAAATCACCCAACCATATTGAGGAGAACGAGCAAATTCGGGATAGCCCTCCGCTAATTGCCGGCAGGCCTGAATCGCTTCTTGATGCTCCCCCTCTATGCTCTGCGCTTCAAGGAGCAGAAAATGTTTGGCCCAATCCTCTATGTAATGCTCAAAGCGTTGAAACTGCTGATGGATCAAGCTTTCAGCCAAAGGTATTTGCAAATCTTTGTACTGACGATATCTAAGGCGTAGCGCCTCCCAGTCAGCAGCAAGCTCTGCCTCCTTAGCCAAATCATAATACAACCAAGCGATGGCCACCTTTAGAGAAATATCTACATCAGCTTTATCTCCAATTGGTAAAAGATCTAAAGCGCTTTGCAATTCACCGCTTTTCCGTAACCTGTTCAGTTCTTTGACGAGTTCCATTGCTCTATTTTGAAAGTTGTACAGTATATTTCTTCACTTTTTGCGCCTGAATAAAATCCAAATCCAAGGCATCATTAGCATCCTGCAAAGCGGGTCCCCAACTCAGTTCCTCCCAATTGCAACCCTGATTTCGATCACAGCGCACTACTACATTGGGAGAAGAAAGTAAAGAAAAAGGCAAATAGTCTTGCAACAACTTCTGCCCATTGACCCACAACTCCTGCACTGCCCAAAGCTCAATTTTATCGCTATCTTTCCAACAATCAATCGTATAGTTTGAAAGTGTAAAAGAGCTTTTGGCGGGGATATAAAAAGCTCTAAAATGCTCTGCGCCCTTTCCTGTAAAACGTAATTCTACCAAACTACTGCTGTCTTGCCCTTCATACTTTCCTATCTTTAGAGGAGAGCTGTTGGAGAGCTTAGTCGCTTTGAAACGCCCCTGTGGAGCTAAAGTAACTGCCCCATGATAAGGCATCAAGTACCAAACAGGCTGAGGATTATTGTTTTGAATTTTGAAACGTACCCGAAACAGCTGTGCAGGAGGTAGCTCATCTTTAGCTTTGGAGGTGTTTTTCTCTTTGCTAATGACAACAGGAGTTAAGCCTTGATCGTCAGTGGGGGCTTCTTCTTGCAGATCTTCCGCTCTAGGAGCCTCCTCCAACTCCAAACTGATGGTATTCTGTAAATTTTGGGGGACTTCCACAGCCTTGTTAGCCTCTTCCTCTAGCAATACCTCGTCGTACTTAGGTTTCGTTTTATGTGTAGGCACTTTTTTATTTTTAAAGGTAGTACAAGCACCCAATAGATAGAGGCAGCACAACAAGCTAAGGGTTTTTAGATCTAGGATAGTGTATTTCATGGATTTCTTGGATTGCTAAAACATTGAATTTAGATAATGATTTTACAATGGGGTAATGCCCGCCTTAGGGTCTCTAACTCTGCCCCCTGCCAACGCATCCAATAACCACTGACATCAAGCACTTTGAGTTGAGCTAAAAGATAGAGTAAATCGGGTACTTTTCTAAATTTATTGTTGTTGAGGTAAAGCTCTTCAAGCTGTTGAAGCTGCCGTAGAGTGTTGGGGAGTTGTTCTAGATCTCCAGCAGGCACTCGCAAACTACGCAACTGAGCCAAAGCCCCAATACTTTCAGGCAATTGTTTATACCGATAAAAACTCAGGGTTAGACTTTCTAAAGCCTCAAAGCCTTCACTAAAATCTACGGAGTCTATATTCATAGAGGCCATATTGATTTTGAGATGCTTGAGCTGGGGTAATCGGCTTAATACTTTGGGAAACTCTTGCAAGGCGGTGTTGATTCGTAAATCTTCTAGCTGCTGCAGTCGCTCTATGCCCTTAGGTAATGCCAATAGTCGATGTTGATAGGCAGGGTTGATGGTGAGTTGCTTTAATTGCGTGCAATCGTAGATCAAGGTGGCGTATTTCTCCCAATTAAAATCTGGTGGCAACTGCATACGCTCAAGACCTTCGCCCCAAGTCCAAGCCTCCATCGCCTTTTTGATAAAAGGAACCTGTCCTGCTTCGGGTGTACTGTCTAAGGCTTTTTGAAATAAATCGGCCTTTAGCCCCTGGCTAAGGTACTCATACTGGTAGACCTCCCAATAATTCAATCCAGCCTGCTTCATCCAAAGTTCATAATTTGTAGCCCACCATTGTTGTTTCAATTGTTTGAGTAAAATCTGCAGATGACCCGAACCATAAATTTTGAGCAAGCGGTTAGATTGTTTTATCAATTCTGGCTGAGTGCTAAATTTATATACCAAAAAAAGGCTGGTCATTAAGGACTCAGGTACGCCCCCCGCCTCTAGCATTTGCAAAGCTAGGGCAATATTCACAGGGTCTTGATGCCACAGTAGGGTTTTGAGTTGGGTGATCTGAGCGGCTGAAGCCTCTGGATGCATCAGGTACAATTCCTTTTGCTTACACCAAGTATCTATCAACATTTTCTCCGTCAGCAGCAGCAGATTTGCAGGCCTTTGTTCCAATAAATACCACAACTCCTCCTTCTGAAGTCGCTGCCCTATCAGTAAATGTGTACAATTGGCATCCACCCTAGGTTGATAACGAATACCTTGTTGCTTCAATCGCTTTTTGACCTGAGTTCTGGGCATTTGCAATTTACCCAAAGGGGCTAAGATACTTTCTGAAGTTAAGGGTTGGCGAGTATAATCCTCCTCTAGTTTTTGAGACAAGCCCTCCAATGCCATGATATTGAGTCTTGCATCTCTTACCTCCAAGGCACTTAGCCAACTATCAAGGGGTATAGCAGCATCATATTTTTCAAAAGCTATACGCTGCCAATAGCTTGCATGCTCCTCAAACTCCGTTTGGCTCTTAGCTATGACTTGAGTCAAACGCTGTATGGCTGTTTTCTTGGTAGATGCTTTCATTTTATACTCTTATTTTTCAACTTCACGGACTATTATTTCAAAATAGGAGAATTTTAGGCCCTTTCTATTCATCACATTTTTCATGCCTTTTGTTGATACATTGCACAAATTATGATCTGCTAAGGCGGCTCTTGGATACAGATGCAGAATGATAGCACAGATGATCTACATTCCTGATGATACAAAATTAAACCGATTTCCTCATCTTCCTTCAAAATCTGTAACTTTGCCTTATCTTTACTCTAAATATTTAGACTATGCTACGATTCCTAACCCTAGTTGTCCTTTTTTCCTGGACCATACTTGTTCAAGCTCAGAGTAATCAGCCCAGCACCTCAGGCAACATTCCTCAAATGAACAACGACTGTAGCTTGCAGGAAAATTTGGTGGATGAATTTTCTGGAAAACGAAAACGTGCGCTACAAGCACGGTGGTTTTTTAGTTTTACGCCAGAAGCCTACCAAAAATTCTTTACAGAGGATGATTTTTTACACTGCCAAGGCTATCTTGCAGAACGTGAGGGCCAACTCAGCTTACAACTCATCATTAACATACAAGACCAAACAGCTAAACAAAGTTTTGGCACCCTCCTACCCCAAAGTAAAATTATCATCTATCCCATGCGAGGCAACAGTATTCCATTACAAACCTACAAAGGAGCAGAATTGATAGAAACCGCAGATCAAACTACCTACAAGTGTAGTTATCCTATCTCCAAAAAACAACTTAAAGCACTGAAAAAAGTGGAAATTGACCAAATTCGCATCAACTGGAGTCAAGGATTTCAAACTTATGAGGTATATTACCTCGACTTTTTATTAGATCAATTTGCTTGTTTAGAAAATCTTTAATACTATGCCCTTTATTCCTACTGAATTTCCAGAACTCATCGTTTTTGAACCTCAAGTTTTTGGAGATGACAGAGGCTACTTTTTTGAAAGTTTTAATGCCCGTGTTTTTGAAGAAGCCAAAATTACACGCCCTTTTGTACAAGATAATCAAGCCCGCTCTACCTATGGAGTACTTCGAGGCCTGCACTATCAAAGGGGAGTACACGCACAAGCCAAACTGGTTCGAGTATTAGAAGGGCGAGTCTTGGATGTAGTAGTCGACCTCCGACCAAAGTCCCCAAAATATGGTCAACATTATAGCATTGAGCTTTCCGCAGAAAATAAAAAGCAACTCTATGTGCCTAGGGGTTTTGCTCATGGATATGTAGTGTTAAGCGAAACTGCAGAGTTTTTTTATAAGTGTGATAATTTTTATAATAAAGAAAGTGAAGGGGGACTAATTTATAATGATCCTCAACTGAATATCCACTGGGGAATCGACCTGAAAGATGCTATTTTATCGGAGAAGGATAAGGCTTTACCCAAATTTGGCGCACATCTCCCTATATAAAAGTACTGAAAAAAATCAAAATTCATGCAAAACATACTGGTTACAGGTGCTAATGGTCAAGTAGGTAGCGAATTACAAGCCATTGCACAAAGATACCCTTATCAATTCCATTTTGTAGATCTGGAAGAACTGGATATTACAGATGAAGATGCCGTAAAAGCCTATTTCAACACCCATCAAATTACCGCCTGCTTTAATTGTGCCGCCTATACAGCTGTCGATAAGGCAGAGTCTGAAGCAGAACTAGCCTATCTCGTCAATGCACAAGGAGTAGAACATCTGGCCAAAGCCTGCGAAGCACAGGAAGCAATTTTCCTACAACTCTCCACCGATTATGTTTATCATAGTCTTCACAACCAACCATTCAAAGAAACAGATAAAACCGCTCCCCAAAGCATTTATGGTAGTAGTAAACTGGCTGGCGATCAGAAAGCCTTGGCATCTTGTAGCCGAACGCTAATCATCCGAACATCTTGGGTCTATTCTAGTTTTGGACATAATTTTGTAAAAACCATGCTCCGCTTGGGTACCGAACGCTCAGAACTTAATATCATTTTTGACCAAATCGGCTCGCCAACCTATGCCGCCGACTTGGCAAACGCTATGCTCAGTATTTTTCAACAAATTGAAAAAGATACCGTCAAAAACTGGCAAGGGATCTATCATTATAGCAATGAAGGAGTTTGCAGTTGGTACGATTTTGCACAAGCTATTTTTGAGCTGAGTGACATTTCCTGTGAACTACACCCCATTGAAACCAAAGACTACCCGAGTCCTGCCAAACGACCACATTTTAGTCTACTCAATAAAGCTAAAATCAAAGATACCTTTAAATTAAGGATTCCGTATTGGCGAAATAGCTTAAAAAGCTGTCTTCAAAAACTAAATGAACAGTAAATTTGTTGTTTATAAACTGAGCTTCAAAATATTTAGATTTTAGAAATATTTAATACAATTCGTCCGACAATAGAGGCGTTTTGAATAAAAACTGACGCTTAAAACTATTACAAGAGCTTCACTTCTAAAAAATAGCTAAGCATAGCTCTTGCTATTTGTAAGGACAAACCTTATATTTGAAGTTAGCAGTCGGTACGACTCATTTACAAAACCATCTATTCTATTGTAATCTATTTACAATAAATTTGTTAGATAAAAATAATTATGTCCAAACTACTTGACCCGAATTTCGTAAAGTTCAAATTTAGAGATCTCAAAGTCTACTGTTCTACAGAATGGTTGGCAGATAACAAGAAAAAATATCGGCAGGTTTTTGACCGCTACGAAACGACTTATGTTTATGCAGAGCTCTCCTTTTACAATAAGCTTTTTGATGAGGAGGATTGGAACGTGCAAGTGAATCTCAAGTGTTATTCTCTGAAAAAGGGACGCAAAGAACTCTGCGATCTGAATTTCGACCGAAAAGTCAGTAAGTATGATAATGTAGTCTATATCCGTGAGGGCTGGGGCAATAAAAAGCTGGGGTCTTTCTGGAAAAAAGGAACCTATTATTGGGAAGCTTATGTGGATGGTCAAAAAGTAGCTACCAAATATTTTTACATTGAAGAAAGTGAGGTCAAAACACATGACCCCTCTGCCTATGTCAGTTTAAAGTCTTCTAAACTTTATGAGGGGCCTTATGATGATATCCCTAAAGAGGATCGGGTCTACTACAAAGCTTTTGCAAAAGAGGAAACCCGTTATGTATACTCCGAAATTGTATTGGAGAATCTGCTCAAAGGACGGAGTTGGTACTGTGAGTTGATCGTCAAGTTTATGAACTCTGCTCGTCAGTTAAAAGGACAAACCGTCAAACTACATCATGTAGATACTGATGATGAGCTTATTGATATTTCGGTACATTGGGGCTCTAATATTAAGGGTTCTTGGAGTGAGGACCTCTATACCGCCGAAATTATTTTCATGGACACCCTTCTAGCAGTAGTACCTTTCGAGGTGGGAGCCGATTTTGAGGAAGGTATTGCGGGTACAGTACTCCCCAATCAGCTAAAGCCTGTGGTCTTGGGTGAGTTTGATGGTGCCGAACTTAGCTTTGAGGAGGTGATGAAAAAGCTGGATGAACTCATCGGCCTACATGACATCAAACAAAAGGTTCGGGATCATGCCAATTATCTCAAATTCCTGCAACTTCGTCGAGATAAGGGTTTTGAAGAAGATGAAGAAATCAATATCCATTCTGTCTTTATTGGCAACCCTGGTACAGGAAAAACCACCGTTGCTAAAATGATGGGCAAGCTCTACCAAAGTATGGGGCTTTTATCCAAAGGGCATGTGCATGAGGTAGATCGGGTAGATTTGGTTGGGGAGTATATTGGTCAAACAGCTCCTAAGGTCAAAGAAGCTATTGAAAAAGCCAGAGGTGGGGTGCTCTTTATTGATGAAGCCTATGCCCTAGCTCGTGCCAATGACGATAGCAAAGATTTTGGTCGAGAAGTAATTGAAATCCTAGTGAAGGAGATGTCTAATGGCCAAGGGGATATGGCCGTCATTGTAGCTGGATACCCCAAAGAGATGACGCACTTTCTAGCCTCCAATCCAGGCCTAAAATCTCGCTTCAAAATGTTCTTTGAGTTCAACGACTACCTCCCCGATGAGCTTTCTCAAATTTCAGAATATGCCTGCCATCGCAAAAGCGTTATGCTTTCAGTAGCATCTAAAAAGGCGATTGATGAAATTATTATCGAAGCTTTCCGCTCAAGAGATCGTAGCTTTGGAAATGCTCGCTTTGTTTATGATTTGATTGAAGAAGCTAAGGTAAACTTGGGACTCCGCATCATGGGGTCGGAAAACCCTGAGCTTTACAGCAAAGATGACCTTGCCACCATCACCTTGCAAGATGTAGAGAAAATTGATGTAGATCGACCCAAACGACTTCCCAACCTGCCTATTGATGAGCGTCTATTGGATGAGGCCATGCAGGAGCTCAACCACCTTATTGGAATGGAGAATGTCAAACGCGAGATCGAAGAAATGGTGCGTTTGGTGCGCTTTTATCGGGAGAGCCAACGCAATGTCCTCAATAAGTTTTACTTACATACGGTCTTTGTAGGAAATCCAGGTACTGGAAAAACTACCGTAGCCCGCATTCTCACCAAAATCTACAAGGCTCTTGGTATCCTCGAACGAGGACACATGGTCGAAACTGACCGTCAGGGCTTGGTGGCAGGTTATGTAGGCCAAACCGCTATCAAAACTACAGAAAGAATTGATGAGGCCATGGGCGGAGTCCTCTTTATTGATGAGGCTTATGCACTGACTTCGGGTGGGCCTGGTGCTATGGGTGGATCTAGCGACTATGGCAATGAGGCCATCCAAACCCTACTGAAACGGATGGAAGATTCTCGTGGACAGTTCTTCGTCTTTGCTGCAGGCTATCCCGACAATATGGAGATCTTCCTAAAAGCCAACCCTGGACTACGCTCTCGCTTTGATAAAATTCTTAAATTTGAAGATTACTCTGCTGAGGAATTGACTGAGATTGCAATGCAAATGTTGGATGAGGAAGGACTAAAAGCAGATGAGGAAGCCCAATCGCATTTACAAAATTACCTGACGTATATTTATGACTATCGCGACAAGTATTTTGGCAATGCTCGTACCGTGCGTTCGATCATCAACGAAGTTACTAAAAATCAGAGCCTTCGCCTAGCGGCTATTCTTCCAGAAGATCGTGATCCTCGAATGCTGGATATCATCACTTATGAGGATGTGGCCACTTTGAAGATGAACAATGATGATGATATTTTCAACAAAAAATCTATCGGTTTTCGCAAAAAATCTAGCTCGGGAAGCTAAAGCTCCGCTCTAGGCTTTGAAAGATTAGAAAACTGTACACAAATTGAAATTCAATGAATCCTAAAGGATACCGCTTGCGCATTTGGATTAAAATTTAACCCTTTAAGAGGTAATTTTTCTGATCTACGCAAGTCGTTGCCTTTCC
>CAZOLU010000079.1:0-12189 GCA_964580485.1 uncultured Saprospiraceae bacterium
CTCTCAACAAGAAAGCAATTGCTTCCCCAAACAAAGCAAAACTGCCAAGCCCCTCAAAAGCCTGGCAGTTAAAACCTAACCTAACTAAAACTTTATCTCCATACACTATTCTGTAGCCATTCCCATATAGCCAATGTAATCGAAGAAATCTTGTGCCATCGTCTTTGCTGTTGCCCCAATAGTGTTCACCGTATTAGTTGTTCCAACACCATCGGCAGTATGCCAAAAACGAGCTGGATTAGCCTCTAAATTTAAGATTGTAGTGTTACCATCTACGGTCATAGTTTCTCCGAAAAAGTCGGCTTGCTTGGGAGTAACAATATTATGATCTCCTTCAAAACCACCTAGGTGTAGTGTAAAAGCACCCGTACTAGACATAGGAGAACTTCCTTCAGCTTTAATCATGATATAACCATCTGTTTCATTCCAATACATCCCTTCTGTAGGATCTAAATCACCAGACTGTGTACCAGCATTGATCGTAGCAGCATCAATTCCTAGGGTGTATTCAAAACCTGTATAATCCCCACCAGGTACATCATTCAACACAATATTAGATGCATCAGGACAACTAGCACAAACCAAGTGATAGCTATTGGGTACTTCATAATAACTACCATCCGCCTTTTTTAACTTCACGTTCGACACATAAAACTTGAGCATAGAGAATGTCAAAGTATCCTGTGTTTTAGGGTGATAATAAGTTGTACCAATTGTAAAAGGTAGCATAGATGATCCAAATTTATAGTCAAAATGGAGTTTTACAGTACCAGATTGGGGTTCTTTTTTACAAGAGCTCAAACTAATCATGGTCAAAGCAAGTACAAACAATAATGATTTTCTTAAAATTTTCATAGCCTAATTTTTTGCTGATTATTCATATTAGTGGTAGAAATCCATCCTCCACTCATTTACAAAAGTAAAGATAGTAGATGCCTATCTTTGTTTTAATGACTGCTGTCAATTTGACTCTTGATCTAAATCAAATGGACTTTGTGATTAGTGTTACAAAAAATGTTCTGCTGGTTTACATAAAATATAAAAAAACGATAGCCTCTAGAAAAGAGCTATCGCTTGGTATTAAAGATTATGCAAGTATTTTTCTAGGCGATAAATTGCCTTTTTTGGAGCTAAGTACGGGTTTGCATTGTGCCACTGGCACAATGCAAACCCGTACTTAGCTCCAAAAAATTCTAATTTCCTGCCATACAAAAAACACTTACATAATCTTTATTGCTGAACGACTATTCCTATTTTTTCTTAAACATCCATTTAGCATCATTGGCTTTTTCCCAAGCCTCATTGACGGT
Organism: uncultured Saprospiraceae bacterium; assembly: GCA_964580485.1. Taxonomy (GTDB): domain Bacteria; phylum Bacteroidota; class Bacteroidia; order Chitinophagales; family Saprospiraceae; genus Saprospira. Next base: position 1,311 of record CAZOLU010000079.1, read on the forward strand.
TTGCTGTTTATTGGCCTTATCGGCAGGAACGGTGAGTTCTTTAATTTGATAGGTTGATTTAATTCTTATCATATTGGGCTTCATTTGAGCAAGCTCTATCTCATAGCTAGCAAATTCTTGCTCTAAGCTTTGTTTGAGTTGATCCATGCCCTCTAGCGTTACATCAAAAGGAAAAACTAAGAAGATCTCCTCTACATCTGATCCCATAAAAGCATTGTGATAGTCCAAAGTACGCTTTTCGGCATTGCTTATCCAACGAATACTATGGCTGAGCCAATCCTCTGCTTTGAGCATAAAGCCTTTGTCATCCGCTTTTACCGCTTGAGGAATATGAAGCTCATACTCTACTTTAAAATTGTAGGGAGGTAGAATTTCAAACTTTTGGATTTCTGCTTTTCTAACGATGGTACCTTCTGTTTCAAAGCGATCATTGTAGGAACGTTGCAAACGTACACTTAGGCTATCGCCTTCTTCCTTGCTAGAATTCACCCAAAAAGCACGACCTTCGGTAGCATAAAGTCCTGAGAGGGTCAAGCCACCTTTGATGTTTAAATCTCCATTCTTGGTCACTTGTACTTGCACTCGACGCATGCGTTTATTCTCCTTAACTTGTTTTAGAGATTCATCACCAAAAGTGATAGATTTCAGTTCTGATTTTCGATCGCTCAGGTCTTTCATCAAACAGGTAGTCGACTGTAAGCTAGAAGGTAGCTCTCTCAAGCCCCCAGTAGGCGTAATCCACCAGTTGTTTCCATTATCATCCTCAAAAACAAAGAGGTAGGCACTTACTTGAGTGGAAGAAGGATATTTCACATCAAAAGGTCCATTGAATCGGCTTTTCCCTACGGCTAGGTAGTATTTAATCTCATGACGCTCGAAAAAATCTCGATAAATACAGAGTAGGTTGCTGAAGTCCGCTTTTTGATTTTGGAGGAAGTAATCAATTCCTTCAGAGCGTTCAAAATCTTCTAGTCGGCCGATGATGCGTAGTTTTTTCACCACAAACTCATTCATCAGATAAGCTTTTTCCAATTTGCTAAGTTCTTCTGGCGATTTTTTAAGGGCATCAGCCCCTTGAGCAAAGAGATCTTCGTAAAATTTGCGCACTTTCTTTTTAGACCGCACCCGAACGTCGGCAAAATCTTCAGCATATTGCCAGATGAGGTCGGAAAAGTTGCCGATGCTAAAGGTCGCCCCTCCGGGGCGCAACCCGTCAAAGTTCAATTCGTATACAAAATGCTCTAGTTCACTAGTAAAAATAGTTCCTGCAGCATTGGCCTCAGGTACAGCTTTGAGGTTTTGCATTTTCCAACGATAAACGAACTGCTCGCCAGTGCGTTGTAGATCTACGGTAGGCATCCCATTATACTCCCGACCATTTAATTTAACGGTGGTAGGAATAGCAATGGTAAATGAAGCCTCTACGGTAGGATAATCATTATATAAATTGACAATACGTCCTTGATCTGGAAATTTAGATTCAATCACGGTAATACGCTCCAACTCATCTCCTACAGCTAAACCTTCAATTTCGTACACATAGTTATTTTCCAACAAACGTTTTTCATCTTCATCCAAATTAGGCGTAGGTAGATCCCGAACTTTGAGGTCCTGAACCGTACCATCACGCTTCCGGACTCTTACATCAACGTATTTCATTTGTACAAAATCACCAATACGCCCCTTAAACTTAGGAATAACCAAGCGTTTGTAGTCCTCTAGTGCAGCTTCCTGCAAAATTTTGACATGTTGATACTCTTCATAAGTCGCCAATTGGTCAATCTGAGGGTAAGTTCCAGTAAAGACATTATTACTCTTGGTTTCAGACTTAAAAATAACGGCCTCTGCCTGATTAAATTCCGCAGGAAATTCTGGAGCTTTAGGCATATCTCCTTTCCATTTATAATCGGAAAAAGTCTGAGCCTGAAGACCTGCGGTAATAAGCATACAAAAAGCAAAAAAACTGTAATACCTGAATTTCATATTAAGATTATTTTTATATAAAAAAAACAGTGATGGTTCGTAAATAAAATAATGAGGTTATACATCGAGGGTTGTTTAAAAGTACAGGATAATGCTTACAAAATCTATGCACAAATTAAGATTCTCGGAATATTTTAGATAAACAGCAAGTTTAAAAGGACTAGAATATGCAATCACCCCTTATTGGAATGTGCTGCTACGCTAGTTCTTGCCAAGTTTAAGAGTTGCTGCCCTAAATCTTGGTTCAATTGTCCCTGCTCATCCAGTAAATCTAGCCATACCAGTCGTGCCATTGTTGCAAAATCCTTTGTTTCATCTAAAAATGGATGAGCCAAAGAAGCTCGAGGCCCCACAGAGGGGTATAAGAGCCAGCCTTCTTGCGCCCCAAAATGCCGTTGATAGACGTAGATCTGTCGTAAGTCCTGATCCTCTGGCATAGGACGATCCAGCAGTTTCCATTTGGCATCTAAAACAATCTTCATCCTTCCTATCTTTAGTAAAAAATCGGGGCGCAAAGTCTTATTAGCCCAAAAGGGCCGACTCCCCTGCCGTTCGAGTTGCTCATGAGGTGCTAAAGCCTCTGACAAAAGCTGATAAATATAATCCTCATAAAGTCGGTTCATATCAAAGAGCATCCCAAAAACCGTATGCCCCCCAGTTTCTAGTTTTGGCTGATAACCTAATAAGAGTAAGCTGGCGAGCTGTATAGCCTTTTGATAAGGTAAATGTTTTTGATCGTAGACTAGCTTTTTGAAAGTATCTGTGCTCACTGCGATTGGGGGTTGAGGAGGGAAATCCAGCAATAATCTTTCGGCCCATTGCTGCCATTTGGGATGAATAGGCATTTGTAGTAATTGCCGCAAAGCGATATACAACAATTGATGCCAAGTGCTGACATAGCTATGCTCATAAGCTTTACTGACGATTGTAGGCATTTGCCGCCATGCTAAACGCATTTGTTGGGCAAACTGAATTTGCCCCTTCCAATTGCTGCGCTGCTGAATATTTTTGCGATATGATCGCAGCAGACCTTGGCGCATGAGTTGCTCAACAGCTTGTAGAAAGGCTTGGTAATAAAGTGCTAGTAGTGTGCCTTGACCTAGCCTTAGAGAGGCTTGGTCGAAGACCTCAATATTGATTCCTTTGCAAATCTGCAAAAGCTTTACGAGTACGCCTCTGAGGGGTGCATCTGCTACCGTCCGATCTAGTTTAGGTAAAATCTCTATTTGCAAGTTGCCTACCTGTAAGGCTCCTACATAATTTTTAAAAGCGATTCCTTGATGCAAGAGTTGGAAATATCGAGCTCCGTGGCGATCATTGAACGCCGAGAGCGCATTCAGCTCTGCTGTACTCAGATCTGTTGCTAAACTTAAAGTATCATATTCATGTACAACTATTCTGCGCATAACTACTTTTTCCCATATAATACAGGGTTCAAGTCTGGATCGTTGTACATTTTCATCTGCCGATAGACTTTCATTCGCTTTTTCCCCTTAGCCAAATCATCTAGCAGTTCGTCGATAGCGTGCGATAAATCCACCCGTTGCTCTAATAAAACCGCTAATTTTGCTGCACAATCTTCACGCTTGTGATCTTCCAGATCTGTCCGATTGACCTGCTCACGCATATGATAAATTTTCAGGGCTAAAATAGATAAACGATCTATCGCCCAAGCAGGACTCTCTGTATTCAGGCTAGCCCCCTCTACAAGTTTCACCGCACTAAATTGTGCCATAAAATAATCATCTATTTGCTCCACCGTATCTGTTCGCTCCTGATTCAGTTGGTCTATTCGGCGCTTGTACTTCATGCCCAAAACTGCATCAATAGCTGGCTCACGAATCAGGTCTTCTATATGCCACTGTACGCTATCTATCCAGTTTTTTTGATACAGTAAATATTGAATAGCACCTTTTGTATATGGATTTTGATATTCTTGATCGATATGATCTAAATCGTGATATCCTTGGATACAACGATCAAAAATTTGGTTTGCTTCTTTAGAAAAACTCATGCTTGTATTTTAGTTTTTAGAACAGCTTCATGTTGAATACTTTGGTTGACAATCAAAATCAGACGCTATACTATTATATTCCATACCAATGCTTTAGGTCTTTGTTTTGCAACAATACGAGTATGAGGGAGAAGGCGCTCTAGCCGATCTAGCTCCACTTGTGCTATTGGGTTAAAATCTAAGTTCAATTGCCGAAGACTTTTCAATTTCCCTATTTCAGGAGGCAACTGCTTCAATTGATTGACCGATAGCTCCAACTGCTCTAACTGACGCAAGCGGCCGATCTCTACTGGCAAGCTCCTTAGCTGATTATTGTTAATTCGCAAGCATCGCAAGTTCTGTAAAAGTCCAATTTCTGCTGGCAAATCTGTAATATAGTGATTCGACAAATCCAAGTATTCCAGTTGCTCTAACCAACCAATAGCAGGATGCAAGTACAGCATAGGCTCTGCTTTGGCTTTACGCTGATAACGGTAGGCAGGCAACCATACTAAGGGTTGAGCCCAAGCCAATTCTCGCCAACTGAACAGCTCTGCGAGCGCAGCCGGCTCAGCCGGCTGAGGCGCCAATAAACGAGCACAATCCTCCAAAAAAGAACTTAAATCTACTCCTTGACTCTCTGCCAACAATAGTGCCAAGGCAATATTATCGGATCTGCCAGTTTGAATCATACGAATCAATTGTGCTTGCATTTCATTCATTACCATAAACTAAGTTTTAGTTATAACAAAACGAATAAAATACCAAGATTGATTCAAAAAGTAATTTTTTAATAGGATTTTTTAATTTAAAAAAAATAATATACCACAAAGATCGTCTAATTCACAATTTAATCTTCTTCTATTTTAAAATATGTTGCAACAGCTTCTGCCATTCCTGGATCAAAGGGGATAAAATGCAAATGCTGTCCTTTTTCTACACAAACCAAACCCCATTTATGTTTTTGTGCAAAACGCATAATACTTACCTGATCTAATATCGTTCCCTCCTTATCTTTAATCAATACTTTGTCAAATGCTTCATCTGCAAAAGAGGTGAGAATCCCAGATTTGCGTGCAAGATCCAAGGCTTCACTAGAATAATAAGACCAATCGGCAATAGACTCTGGATTGAGATCTTGCGTATTTTTCACAAAAGCAATCACTGCTTGGTAATTTTTTTCAGGTATTTTTTCAAAACTCAGGGCTCCTCCATAAATCCAACCGATCTTTCCATTTTTTGTTTTTACTTTGTAAAATGGAGCACGTTTTTTCTCTCCTCTCAACTCAATTTCTTCCTGATTTTTAGAAACTTCTCCTAAATAAATTACTTCTTCACCCTCATTCAACATTGCTGTAACATTCGATTCAAGGTCATGGTTTTTTCTAAGCCTGAGGTTGTTTACCAGAACATAGGCAGATTGCCCTTTTTGTAAATCTCCCAGTGTCTGCTGAATTTCAGCCTTAGCCATATTCAGACTATCTAGTGAAGCTGAGGCCTCCTTTTCACTACTTAAAAGCTTGGAATCATTGGGTTGACATGCTATTAGTGCCATAAAAGCAATGAGTGTAAGTACCCTTGCTTGAAAGGACAATAGGTTCATAGTTTTGGTGCTTTTGGGTTTTTGGGAATATGCGAATAAAGATCTACTTTTTGTTTAAAATCTGATTTTAGGTATTCTACTTTTTGATCAGAGTGGCAGTAGTTCTAAGATAGAAATTTTCTAACTTATGAGGGTTTGATAAATACTAAATTTTAAATAAAAATGCGATTTCTGAATTTATTTCAAAAACCGCAAGATGTTATAGTCCTAGGAGTCCACTTATTTAGTTTCCATCTCCTGTTTGATTGCGTCTGTTCAACTCATCTCTAATTTTAGCTGCTTTTTCATAATCTTCTTCCTCCAAAACCTTAGACAACATCTCATTCAGCTCTACTTCAGAGTAATCTTCCAAGGTTTTTTCTTTAGTAGTTTCTTGCTGCCGTCTTGATTTAGCCTTTTGCACCTCTTTTTCTGTTTCCTCTTCGAGTACAATTCCAGCCTGTTCGAGAATAAATTCAAAGGTATATACTGGACAACCAAAGCGAACAGCTAACGCTAAGGCATCAGAAGTTCGGGAATCCACTTCAAGTTCAGTTCCATTTTGCAAAAACACTAAATTGGCATAGAAAATACCATCTACCAAATTGTTAATAACTACTTCTTTCAACTCAATATCAAAAGTATCGATCGTATTGCGAAAAAGGTCGTGTGTCATGGGGCGGCTGGGGGTCATGCCTTCCATGGCTACGGCAATGGCTTGCGCTTCGAAACCACCAATAACAATAGGCAAGCGGCGCACCCCTTCTATTTCACCTAAAACAATGGCATAATTCTGAGTTTGTGCCAAACTATGTGATAAAGCGACTATCTCTAATTCAATCTTTTTCATCCAAATCTAATCTTAATCTATGGTTCTTGAAATGCTCGCAAGCCAAGTTTCATCTAAATATGTGATGCTTTGTTGAGCAACCCTGAATATAAGTTTTCAGCCCAAAATTCAGTATGAGCGCACAAAAATAAGAAATTATAGGGGAGTTAAAAAATTATCCTCATATAAGTAGATCTAAAGTACAGAGTTTTTTGTGTAAATAGAAAAAGCACCAATTTTTAAACGAAAACTGGTGCTCTTATATCTACAAATATACAGTAGTCAAAATTATGCTTTTGCCTTTTTCAAGGCTTCTGTCAAGCGAGGAACCACATCAAAAAGATCCCCCACTACTCCATAATCAGCTGCTTTGAAGAAAGGAGCTTCAGGGTCTTTGTTGATTACTACAATAACCTTAGACTGGTTGACCCCTGCAAGGTGTTGAATAGCACCAGAAATTCCCGCAGCAATATAAAGTGTAGGACGAATAGCTACCCCTGTTTGCCCCACATGTTCATGGTGAGGGCGCCAGTGAACATCGGCCACAGGACGAGAACAAGCCGTAGCAGCACCAAGTACATCGGCCAACTCTTCGATAATGCCCCAATTTTCAGGTCCCTTCATACCACGACCAGCAGAAACTACCAACTCAGCCTCAGGCAATGGCACCTGACCAGTTACTGTATTCAATTCTTTGACACGAATGCGCCCCTGAGGTACATCTACACTCAAAGCTTCAACACTCACTGCCGAGCCTACCGCTTCTGGGCGGAAAGTATTAGCAGCGATAGTCACTACTTTTTTGTCGGTAGCCAAAGCATAGGTAGCAAAGGCTTTACCAGAAAACACCCCTTTCTTGACGTGTAGCGCAGCCCCCTCAAGCGTTGGAATTTCAACAACAGCCGTAGCCATCGCCGCATCAAATTTAGCAGATAGGCGGCCAGCCAAAGACTTGCCCGACGAGGAGTGTGCGAAAACAATCAAGTTGGCATTGAGCTGCTCAGCAGCTTGCGCCACAATAGCACTATACACTTGTGCGTCAAAATCATTGGCAGCTGCTACATTATAAACCTTAGCAGCACCATAAGTTCCCAAATCTCCAGCACCTTCTGCATCACCAATAGTTAGTACGATACAATCTGTGCCCATAGCTTGAGCGGTTTGGTACCCAAAAGCAACCGCCTCTTGAGCGGCCTTTTTAATGGTTCCAGTTAAACTTTCTGCAAAAACTAATACAGACATAATAAATTATATTTTGAAAAATTTTCTTCAATTAAATTTAGATTACTTTGGCCTCATTTTGAAGCAGATCCACCAACTCCTCCATATTTTCAGGATCAATGAGTTTTACATCTCCTTTTTCAGGTGGATAGGCATAACTAACAACAGTAGCCCCTTCGCTAGCCTCTACGGCAGGAATCACTTGAATAGGCTTACGTTTAGCCATCATAATTCCACGCATATTAGGAATGCGCTGCTCAGCCATACCTTTAGCACAACTCAATACAAAAGGCGTATCTACTTCCAGAACTTCCTTACCCCCCTCAACATCACGTTGAATAGTTGCAGTATTAGCAGCTACAGTCATTTCGCTACCATAGGAAACAAATGGAAGATCTAGTAATTCTGAAACCATCGCAGGCACCTCAGAACCATTGTAATCAATAGTTTCCTTTCCGAAAAAGATAATATCAAAGTTCTCAGCTTTTGCATAAGCAGCAATCTGTTTAGCTACATACAAAGAGCTCTTAGCCTCTGCATCCACTCGTACAGCATTGTCAGCTCCAATAGCCAATCCCTTACGGATCACCGCTTCATTAGCTTGAGGCCCAACATGGAAAAGCGTTACGCTTCCACCAGCCTGTTCTTTCAACTCTATCGCCCGCACCAAAGCATACCACTCGTCATAGGGATTCATAATAAACTGTACCCCATTTGTATCAAAGGCTTTCTGATCATCAGAAAACTTAATTTTGGTAGTAGTATCAGGTGTTTGGCTTACACACACTAATAATTTCATACGTCAAAAAGTTAATTTATTTTTGAATTTGATTGATTCCTTATTGTTTTAAGGAGGAGAATAAAACTTTCAATTAATTTTGAAATTAAAATTCTCGACCAAATATAGTAGAATGTTGTTAAAATTTATAATGTCGTCCTCATTTTTTTAGTCAATGAACTTTTGAAGCATTCATAGTACAACTCAAACAAACATAACCAACTATTTATCAATAGCTTAAACTTTTTTGTAAAAAAAAGAGCAGTTACCCCAAAAACAAATCAGTGATCACTAAAGCTCCGAAAATAGCACTAGCAATACCATTGGTAGTAAAAAAAGCTAAATTGACTTTTGATAAATCATGTGGCTTCACCAAAAAATGTTGATAAGCTAATAAGCCTATAAAAATAACGGAACCGATGATATAGTACAACCCAAAAGTTGCTTGTGCATAATAGCCTGCATAAATGACCAACAAAGCCGTCAAAGCATGCAACACATTAGAAATCATCAAAGCCCTTTTTTTCCCCATAATTACAGGAATAGAATTGAGCCCCAAAGAACGATCAAAATCCTCATCCTGCAATGCATAGATGATGTCAAAGCCTGACACCCAAAACAACACAACAAAAGAATAGATCACCGGTAAAAGCGCAAACTCGCCCGTCACAGCAATATAAGCCCCCACAGGAGCCAAGGCCAATCCCACCCCCAACACAAAATGGCAAAGTGCCGTAAACCGCTTGGTGTAGGAATAACCTAACACTACCAGCAAGGCCACAGGAGATAAGGCAAAACACAACCAATTGATAAAAAAGGTTGTTGCCATAAATAAAATAGAGTTGGCAATTACAAAATACAGTGCATTTTTGGGCGAAATCACCCCTGCTGGAATCTCTCTTGCAAGCGTTCGAGGATTCTTGCCATCAATATCTCGATCCGCCCAACGATTGAAGGCCATCGCCGCAGAGCGGGCAAACACCATACAAAGCAATACCAACAAGAATAACAACCAATTCACCCCCGAGTTTTGCTCAAAAGTAGCCAAGAAAAAACCTACCAATGCAAAAGGTAATGCAAAAATAGTATGGCTGAATTTTATAAGAGATAGATAATTTTTCATAGACTTTCAAAACTTTCAATAATTATTGTAAGTATAATATTTAGCTTTACAATAATACAAAAAAAACAGCATCTAGGTTTGCTAGATACTGTTTTTTTGATGGAGAATAGCCCGATTTTTAGGCAAAAAATGCATTGTGCCCTTTTAAGGCTTGGCCAAAGCTTTGTAGACCTGGGCTTTTTCTTCATTCCCCAACTCTTGGTAAAGCTCGGAGATAGCCCCATAAACTTCCGCATCAGGCCGCATAGTTTCCAAGCGATGTGCCAATTTTAAAGCTTCATGTATATAAGCCCTCGTGTCTCCTTCTAGTTCTTCATAAAGCGTCCAAGAAATTCTCATCAACATCATCAGAAGCTCTTCAGTAGCCAACTTTGGAATACTGACGTTAAAATCAGATTGGTAGAGTCGATGAATGAAGTAATTCATCTTTTCAAGATTAAAGAGATCATCTGAAATTCTCAAAAACATCACCTGTGTTACCAATCTTGCTGTTGGATCATCGGGCATAAGGTACTGATAAAGTTCAAAACCTAGCTCTTCCAACTGAGCAGGATCTGCATCCTCAAAATCTAGCCCTAAGCGAATGAGTCGGCCATCAAGGATATCCTCACTCCACTCCATAACAAAATTGAGTTGATCATAGGGCTAATCTGCCAAAACAGGATAGATCTCTGCCCGATGTGCTTTGAAATAAACAAAAGCTTTCTGATCTCCCACAATCATCAATTCAAATAAAAACTCTACAAATGCTTTATCTTGATATACATCTGAATGAGTAAGCAACACTAGATCCAACAACTCCTGATAAGGCTCTTTTTTAGAAAATGCCTCATAGAGCCGATTCAAATCTTCTTCCATAGTATTTTGTGCAAAAGCACTAGTTCCCAAAGCCAATAGGATCAGAAAACTAAGTATCGTATGTTTCATAAGCTTGTGGTATAACTTTAGCAAAAGACCTAAGTCCTTCATTTTTTGAAAAAAATCCAATTTATTACTTACTTTTGTTAAACTTCCATACAAAAGCAAGAGAAATTTAACTCAGAAAATCAAGAACTAAAAAATATCATACCTTTATGAAAATACGTAACGATTGGACGCGCGAAGAAATCGAAGCAATTTACAACCAACCCATTTTAGATCTGATTTACCGTGCAGCCACAGTACAACGAGAGTATCATGAAGCCAACGAAGTACAGGTTTGCACCCTACTCTCTATCAAAACGGGGGGCTGTCCTGAAGATTGCGCCTATTGCCCACAGGCCGCCCGATACAACACCGATGTCGACCACCAAAGACTCTTGGAGGTAGACGAGGTGCTGACTAAAGCCAGTATTGCCAAATCCAATGGGGCAACCCGCTTTGGTATGGGT